>NZ_JSYB01000043.1:0-5998 GCF_054823945.1 Tepidiphilus sp. HLB4
CAATGCAATCGTCCGGGACCTGACAGCTAGTCGCACCACCACCTGGATCTCGTCGAATGCGTCTGGATCGCTGAACAGGTCGGCGGGCAGGGTCAGACTGAAATCCTGATCCTCTGTCGCTACAGAGTCTTCCAGTTTCCCGGTTGCCACGGGAGCACGGTTCATCTGTTCCGTCAGTGACACCACGGTGCCGTCTTCAAACGCGAGTGCCAAGATGACCGGGTTGCCTTCCGAACCATGGTAGTTATCGATCCGAACCGCATCGTCATCGCTGTAATGCAAGACAAGCGTGGTGCCATCCCATTCATGGCGGATGTCTTCGGGCCGGATGTCAGTCCCGAAGCGGATGTAGTTGAAATCTGTCGCACCACTGTCGATGATCGTGTCGATACCATCGCCTTTGTTGAGGATGTAGGCGTCATCACCTTCAGCTCCATGTAGCAGGTCGTTGCCCGTTCCACCGTGTAACTCGTCACTTCCAGTACCTGCTTCCATCATGTCATCGCCGTCGTAGCCGTAGAGCCGGTCGCCGACGTTGGTGCCAGTAAGTGCATTGCCGCCGTTGTCACCCTCGACCACGAAGGTCCAGGACACGAGGGTGGCGTAATCCACCGCCGTGCCGTCGGCGAACTCGAAGCGCTCGACGGCGTGATGGCCCAGCACGTCTTGCGGATCGAAGCCGGTCAGGCGTACCACGTCGCCCGCATCGCCGTAGGGGATGAGCAGCACATGACCACCGTTGCCGTCCGCCTCGAAGCGCAAATTGTTGCGCAAGACGTTCGGATCGATGCCCGGGCCGAAGCGCAGCACGTTGCCAGCCTCTTCCTCGGCCACGTCATCGATGGTGACGACGCCGTCGCCCAAGTTCACGACGTAGGTGTCGTTGCCGCCTTCGCCCATGAGCCAGTCGCTGCCTGGCGTGGCTTCGATCAGGTCCTTACCGTCGCCGCCCCGGATGCGATCCGTGAGGGTGGTTCCCTTGAGGGCGTCCCCCTCCTCCGTACCGACGATGTCGAAACCGCGCGCGAGCAATTCCTCGTAGCCGATTTCGTCGCCGTCGATACCGAAGCGGAAACGCTCCACGGCGCGTGGCCCCAACGGGTTCTGCGGATCGAAGCCCGAGAGACGCACGCGGTTGCCGGTGTTGTCGAGGTCGAGGATCAGGAAGCCTTCAGCGTCATAAGACAGGCGCACATCATGGAGCGTCGTGCCTTCTGGCAATACCAACGTGTTGGGTGTATCGCCGTTTTCGGTGTCGATGATGGTGTCACTGCCGCCATCGGCGTCGATGAGGTAGAGGTCCCCGCCCGCGCCGCCGCTCATGGTGTCGTCCGCCTCGCGGCCCTCGATCCAGTCGGCCAAGGCCGTGCCGGTCAGCACGTCGTTGTCGGGCGTGCCGATGATGCGTACGCCGCGCGCCAACAAATCTTCGAACGATAACGTCACGCCATACCAAGACAGGTTGATTTCCGAAACCGGGGCCTGCATGCCTTCTGCACGCGGGTCGAAGCCTGCAAAGCGGACTACATCGCCCTCATCATTCAAACGCAGCAGCAGGTCGCGCCCATCAAATTCCAGTTGAAGATCGTCGGCGTTGAATTCGCCTTGGAGTTCGATTCGGTTGAGATCCTGCTCACGCCAGGTTTCGGCAATGAGTGTCTCGACCGGGCGGCTGCCCCCTTCCTTGTAGATGCGGTAGGTATCAGAACCCGCGCCGCCGACCAGGTGATCCGCGCCACCACGGCCGTCCAGCACGTCATCGCCGTCGCCGCCGATCAGGGTGTCGGCAAACGGGGTGCCGTCGAGCCAACCGCCCTCGTCGCCTGCCATCTCGGTCTTGCCCGTGGGTTCGATGGTCTCGGCCACGATCTCAGTGCCATCGGCGAAGCGGATGATGTCCACCGAGCGGGTCTGCGTGGCCCGATTCGGCTCATAGCCGCGCAGGATCACCCGGTCGCCAGGCTGGTTGGCGAACTCGATCACCAGATCGCCGTTACGCTCTGAATAGCGCAGGTCTTCGGGCCGGATGCCGGGGCCGAAGGTGAGGATGTTGGGCGCATCGTCGACGATAGTGCCGCCGTAACCACCCTCGCCACCGTCCCAGCCGCCGCCGTAACCACCTTCACCACCATCCCAATCGCCGCCATAACCACCACCGTACCCGCCTTCACCGCCGCCATAGCCCCAGTTGAGCACGCGATGGTCGTCGTCGATGATCACCTCACCGTGGCCGGGCTGGTACACGTAGGTGTCGCCACCCCATTCGCCGAAGAGTTGGTCATTGCCGGTGCCGCCGGTGAGTTGGTCTGCGCCCCAGCCGCCGTAGATCACATCGTTTCCGGCATTGCCCTCCAGCATGTCATCGCCATCGCCGCCGTGGATCAGGTCGTTACCGTCACCGCCAAGAATGGTGTCGTTGCCAGCCAGACCCAGAGCAATGTCGTTGCCCGCACCGGCGGAAAGCAGATCGCCATTGGGCGTACCGTAAAGCACGTCATCGCCATCGGTCGGGGTGTTGTTGGCCAGGTTGGCAGAAGCGAACAGATTGCCAGACTGCGCATAGGCCACTGCTTCCAGACCACCCGCCGAAGCCACCGTACCGGTCAGCTCGAAGCCCGTTCCGTCAAAGGCCAGCGGCGCATCGGTCGTTGCCGACAGCAAGGCACCCGCATGGGCCTGCAGCCAGCCCGCCAGGTCGAAGACGCGCGTCTTGCCCTCCGCGTCGATGAACTGAATGCGCTCCAGATCGCCCTGCAGATCGTCGAGGCGGGTGTTGTCGAGCGTGATCGAGCCACCCGGGCCGCCGTCGATGAGCAACACCACCCGTCCGTCACGATTCAGTGCCGCCGAGAGCATGGCCGGCGTGACCGTGGCGCCGAAAGACAGGGTGTCCGTGCCCTCGCCAGTGCGCAGCGTGTCGTTGCCGTCGCCGTGGTTGAACACGATCACGTCGTCGCCCGCGCCGGTGTCGAGGTTGTCGTTGCCAGCCTCGCCAGCGACCAGATCCTCACCGGCGCCAGCGTAAACATTGTCGTCGCCGCTGCCCGCGGAAACCCGGTCATTGCCCGCTTCCAGATGGACGTTGTCGTTGTTGCCGCGCGCCTGGACGGTGACGGACTGGCCGGTGTAGTCGTAAATCTCATCGTCGGCCTGGCTGCCGACGATGTTGCTTGAGTCGCCCCGGTAGCGCCACTGATAACCCATCTTGCCGCCATCGGCGCGGGCGATCACATCGGCCAGCGTCCACTCAGTGCCGTCGTCGAAGCGAAAGCGTTGGATCGCGCCGCGCCCCAGGTCATCCCAGTTTTGGGTGCGCACGACCAGCGCGTCGTTGCCACCGATGCCGATGACGAGGTTGGTGTAGCCGACATCGCCCGCTTGGCCGCTCCAACTCGCATCCCCCAACTGCACCGACACGTCCTCGGGTCGGATGCCCGGCGCAAACACCACCGTGTCGTTGGCCACGGCCAGGCTGGCACCCATGGCGTTGTCCAGGCCTATGCCCGTGGCCACGCGGTAGCTGTTGTTGCCTTCGCCGCCATAGAGCCAATCCCGGTCTGCACCGCCATCCAGCGTGTCATCCCCGGCTTCGCCATAGAGCTTGTCTTGTCCCGCGCCGCCTTCGAGCACGTCGTTGCCTTCGCGGCCATAGAGGGTGCTGTCTTTCTCGGTGCCGGTCAGCGCATCCTCGCCCGGCGAACCGTAGAGGATTTCCGCGCCTTCGCTGACGTTGAGCTTGGCCAGCACGTCGCTCACGTTGAGCCGCGCGCCGTTGTCGAAGTCGAAACGGTCGATGCGCTGCCAGCTGTTGAGCCAGTCCTCGATGCGTACCGCGTCACCCGACGCGGTGACGGTGGCGATCAGGTCGTTCCCGTCGCGGGTGAAGCTCACGTCGTTCTGCCCGATGCCGGGCTTGAACAGCACGCGGCCAGTATTGTCGGCAATGGTGTCCTGGCCATCACCCGTACCGAAACGGTAGGTGTCGTAACCACCCACATCCTGGAACTGGTCGTTGCCGGTACCGCCGTCGAGCATGTCGTCCTGGTAACTGCCGACGATGGCGTCCTCCCCGGCAGTGGCGGCAAGAGCCCGCGACGCCAGGTCGGTGCGATCCCACACCGTGCCGTCGGCAAAGCGCAGTTGCTCGACACCTCGCTCGGTAGTCCAGGTATCCGCCTGGCCGCGCACGGTGAGTTTGCTGCCGTCCGGCAGGGTGACGGCCATGTCACCTTGCAGCGTCCAGCGCACGGTGACGTCAAGAGGCGTGACGCCTGCGGTCAACTCCACCGTGTCTGTGCCAGCAGTGTGGCCCTCGTTGATCACGTCCTGGCCGTCACCCAGGCCGAAGCGGTAGGTGTCGGAGCCAGTACCCCCTTCGAGTGCATCGTCGCCAGCGCCACCAACCAGCGTATCGTTGCCGGAGAAACCGGTCAGCTTGTCGTTACCGGCACCGCCTTCGATCCGATCGTCCCGCTCATTGAAACCGCGCAACTCGTCATTGCTGCCTTCGCCCAGCAGGCTGCGGGACTTGATCGTCTCCGCATCCCACAGCGTGCCGTCGGCAAAGGCGATTTCCTCCAGCGCATAGCGGTTGCTCTCGTTGAAATGGTTCTTGACGGTGAGCGTCTCGCCGGTGTCGCGAAGGGTGATTTTGAGGTCGTCGTTGACCTGCCAGCCGCTCACGGTGCGCACCCGCTCCAGCCGTACATCGGAGGGCAGCACACCCGTCTTGAACTCGATGCGGTCGGTTTCGCCTTGCTGCCAGGAATCCTCGAGGATGGTGTCGTGACCGTCGCCCCGGCCGAAGCGGTAGGTGTCACCCTCGCCGTTCCCGTCGTACACCTGGTTGCCCCAGCCAATGGCACCCCCGCCGCGCAGCACATCGTTGCCCGCACCACCGTCTAGGATGTCCCGGCCCGCACCGCCGAGCAGCACGTCCTCGCCGCCCTGGCCGGTCAGCACATCCGCCGCCCGCGAGCCAATGATGGTTTCCGCATCAATGCTACCGGCAAAGAGCATGGCTTGCACGTTGGCATAGGACAGCACCGTGCCGTCGGCAAAGGCGATGCGCTCGATCAGATTCGGGCCGTTCGTGCCATTCCAGTCCTCGTCGAAATACTGCTTGAGCGTCACCTGATCGCTGCTGCCTCCGCCGTTGTTACGAATGCTCAGCACCAGATCGTTGCCACTGCGGAGGAGTTTTACGTCCGATGGCAGAACGCCTTCCTTGAAGCGCAAGGTGTCGCTGTTGCCGGCGGTGGTGTCGCCGTCGATCACCGTGTCCTGCCCGTCGCCGCGTCCGAAGAGGTAGGTGTCGTTGCCGTTGGCGGAAACGGAGGGCGCAAGGCTTCGCTCCTGCCGCCACTGGCCGTTGTCGTCAATCCAGTTCCAGCCCGTGCTGCCGATCAGGAGGTCATTGCCCGCACCGCCGTCGAGCACGTCATTGCCGCCGTTACCGATCAGCGTGTCGTTGCCCGCCTGGCCGGTGATCGCGTCCCCGGCGGACGAGCCGTGGATGGTGTCGTCGTTCCCGGTGGGCGCAGCCACCGTGGCGCGCAGCGCATCGTCGTGGCTCCACACCGTGCCGTCGTCGAACACATACTGGCCGACGCTGTTGCTGGCCCACCAGTAGCCGCCGCGCGGCACGGACAGCGTCTCGCCGGTGTCCCTGATGGTGAAGACGAGGTTGTCGGCGTAGTCGGCCGTGACCCGGATGTCCGCTGGATTGAGCCCCAGCAGGCGCACGGTGTCGCGTTGCACACCGTTCTCGGCGTAGTCACTGAGGGTGTCATTGCCGTATCCCCGCCCGAAGACGTAGGTGTCGGCCCCGGATTCGCCCGCCAGCACATCGTTGCCGGCGCCTCCATCGAGTACGTCGTTGCCACTGCCGCCGATGAGGGTGTCGTTGCCACCACGGCCCAGCAAGCGGTCATTGCCACCCCGAGCGTCGAGCAGGTCGTTGAATTCGGTGCCGCGCAGCACGTCATCGCCTTCCGTC
>NZ_JSYB01000044.1:0-25452 GCF_054823945.1 Tepidiphilus sp. HLB4
GGCGGGGGTTTTTGCGTCTACGAGTGCGCTAAACTGAAATTTCTCTCGTACAGAGGATGCTCCTATGCCTCGAATCGGCCTGGCACTCGGCTCAGGGGCGGCGCGCGGCTGGTCGCACTTCGGCGTGATCCGCGCCTTGCAGCGCATGGGCGTGTCAATCGACGTGATCGCGGGCACCTCCATCGGTGCCATCGTCGCCGCCGCTTATGCCTCGGGCCGACTCGATGCCATGCAGAAATGGGTCGAGTCGCTCACCTGGGTCGACGTTCTTTCGCTGATGGATGTCTCTCTGCGCGGTGGGGCGCTGCAGGGCGACCGGGTGATCGACTATTGCGCCGAGCATTTCTTCGCTACTCGATTCGAAGATCTGTCGATTCCTTTTGCCTGCGTGGCGACGGAGCTGACGACGGGCCGCGAAATCTGGCTGCGGGAAGGAGAGCTTCGTCCGGCGGTGCGCGCTTCCATCGGTTTGCCCGGGATGTTCACGCCAACCAAGCTGCATGGGCGCTGGTTGGTCGATGGCGGCCTGGTCAATCCCGTTCCCGTGAGCCTGTGCCGGGCTCTGGGTGCGGAAATCGTCATCGCGGTCGAGTTGGGCTCCGGTCGCATGGGGCGGCATTTTCGGTTGCCCAACGGAAATGGTGGAGTGGAACGATGGAAGAACCGCTTGTTCGCCATGGTGGGAGTCACTTCCTCGGGTGATGCGGATCAGGCCGATTCCCTTCCTCCCATCGCTGCAGTACTGACCACTTCGGTCAACATCATGCAGATGCGCATCGCCCAGTCGCGTCTGGCAGGTGACCCCCCTGAGGTGTTGATTTCGCCGCGGGTGGCGGATCTGTCGATCCTCGATTTTCACCGCGGCGCCGAGGCGATCGAAGAGGGGGAAGCGGCGGTGCAGCGGGTGCAATGGCAGATCACCGAACTGTTGGAGTCCTTTCGATGAATGGTGCCGCGTTTCTCGAGGCACTCGCGGCGTGCGTGGGCAAGGCGCATGTGCGTTGCGACGAGCGCGAAATCGCCCCTTTTCTTGCCGACTGGCGCGGACGCTATCGCGGTAGGGCCTTGGCGGTGGTACAGCCGGCTTCGACCGAGGAGGTAGCAGCGGTGGTACGCTGTTGCCACTCGCATGGGGTGCACGTGGTCCCGCAAGGGGGGAACACGGGGCTCGTGGGCGGGGCGACGCCACTCGAAGAACAGGCTCCGGCGATCGTGCTCCATTTGGGGCGCATGCGTCACATCCGTGGCCTGGAGCCACAGGATTTCACGGTGACGGCCGAAGCGGGGGTGACGGTGCAGGAGGTGCAGGAGGCGGCACGTTCGGCCGGACGGCTCTTCCCCTTGTCGCTCGCCTCCGAGGGGAGTGCCACGGTGGGTGGAGTGTGTGCAACGAACGCCGGCGGGGTGCACGTGCTGCGCTACGGCACGACGCGCGATCTGGTGCTGGGCCTGGAGGTGGTGCTGGCCGACGGTAGCGTGATTTCTTCGCTCAAGGGACTGCGCAAGGACAACACCGGTTACGCCTGGAAGCCGCTCTTCGTGGGCTCGGAGGGAACCTTGGGGGTCATCACCGCGGCGACCTTCAAACTCTTCCCGTTGCCTTCGGAGGTCGTGACCGCCTGGATGGCGGTGCCGGATCCGGCGGCGGCGGTGGAGCTTTTTTCCTGGTTGCGCGAGACGGTGGGCGAGGGGCTCGAGGCGTTCGAGCTGATGGGGCGATCGGTGCTCGCGCTGGTGCTGAAACACATTCCGCAGGCAAGAGCGCCGCTGCCGGGCGAGCCGCCGGCGTGGTCGGTGCTCATCGAATTCGCCGAGGCAGGCCGAGGAGTGCAATTGCCGGAGCGGGTGGAGCGGGCGCTTGCCGCAGCCATCGAACGCGGCTGGGTGCTGGAGGCGGTACTCGCGGCCAATGAAGCGCAGCGCCAGGCGTTGTGGGCGTTGCGTGAGAATGCCTCCGAAGCGCAGCGTTACGAAGGGTTGAGCTTCAAGCACGACGTCTCTCTGCCGATCCGGGCGCTGCCGGAGTTCATCGCCGAGTGTGAGGCGCGCCTGCGCCGGCATTGGCCCAGTGTGACGGTCGTCTGTTTCGGTCATCTCGGTGATGGCAATCTGCACTACAATGTGTTTCCTACGGGAATCGAACCCACCCAATGGTCGCTCATCGAGTCTCGGCTCTCGGAGCTGGTACATGATACGGTGGCCGAATTCGGCGGTTCGATCTCGGCCGAGCACGGCATAGGGCGACTCAAGGCCGATTTGCTGCCGCGCTACAAGTCCGAGGCCGAGCTCTCTTTGCTGCGCCGACTCAAGGCGGCGCTCGATCCCGAGAATCTGTTCAATCCGGGCAAGGTCGTGCGTGGCGGCGACCGCCCAGCCAGAGAGGAAACATGACGCCGACGATCAAGGAGATCCTTGCGCCGCTGCAGCCGGACATGGCGCGCACCGACGAGGTGATCCGGCGTGAACTGCATTCGGACGTGGCGCTGGTGCGCAGTGTCGCCGATTACATCATCGCTGCCGGCGGCAAGCGTTTGCGTCCGGCGCTGCTCTTGGCCGTGGCCCGTGCCTTGGGCTACGAGGGGCTGCACCACGCCACCCTTGCCGCGGTGGTGGAATTCATCCATACGGCCACCCTGCTGCACGACGACGTCGTGGATGAATCTGATCTTCGCCGCGGGCGTGAGACGGCCAACGCCGTCTTCGGCAACGCCGCGGCGGTGCTGGTGGGGGATTTTCTCTATTCCCGCTCGTTCCAGATGATGGTCTCGGTGGGCAGCATGCGGGTGATGGCGGTGCTCGCCGAGGCGACCAACGTCATCGCCGAGGGGGAAGTGCTGCAGCTGATGAACCAGGGCAACCCCGACACCACGCTCGAAGACTATTTCCGCGTGATCGAGTACAAGACCGCCAAACTCTTCGAGGCGGCGGGCCGTCTAGGAGCCATCCTCGCCGGGGCGGCGCCCGAGGTGGAAGAGGCGATGGCGGCGTTCGGGCGGGAACTCGGCTGTGCTTTTCAAATCATCGATGATGTGCTCGACTATGCGGCCGATCCGGCGGTGTCGGGCAAGAACGTGGGCGACGACCTCGCCGAGGGGAAACCAACCCTGCCGCTGCTGCACGTGCTGCATCATGGCACGCCGGCTCAGGCGAGCCTCATCCGGCAGGTGATCGAGCAAGGAGGGAGAGAGCATCTTTCCGCGGTGCTCGAGGCGATCGCCGAAACGGGGGCGCTGGAAGCCTCGCGTCGCGTCGCCGAGCGCTACGCCGCGACGGCAAAGACGCGACTCGCGTGTTTGTCCCCTTCCCAATTCCAGGAATCATTGCTACAATTATCAGACTTCGCGGTGAATCGTTCTGCATGAATCGCGAAACGTCGGGGAATAGCTCAGCCTGGTAGAGCACTGCGTTCGGGACGCAGGGGCCGGAGGTTCGAATCCTCTTTCCCCGACCACCCTCTTCTCTCATCTCCCGCTAAAGCCTTGAATCACCTGCCCGACGGCGTCTAGCCCGTCGGCGAAGGCCTGTTGCAGCAGCGCCCCCACCGGGCTGAGGCTCATGAGGAGCGCCAGGAACCCCACGGTAATCGTTATCGGAAAGCCAATCGCAAAGAGATTGAGCTGTGGGGCGGCGCGCGTGAGTACGGCGAGCGCGATGTTGGTGAGCAGCACCGCAGCGGTGATCGGCAGCGACAGCAGGAAAGCAAGCGCAAAGAGCGTTACCGGATAGCGCAGCAGCACACCCATTCCTTCTTGCCAGGCGACGGCGCCACCCACCGGGATCCACGCGAAACTGGTCACCACGGCGTGCACCAGCATGAGATGCCCGTCGAGGGCGAGAAAAAGGAGGGTCGCCACCACTCCGAAAAATTCGTTGAAGACGGGGGTCTGCGTCCCTGCCGTGGGGCTGTAGAACACCGCGAACGACAATCCCATCTGAAAACCGATCAGGGCCGCGGCGAGGTCGATGGCGGCGAAGACGAAACGCAGGATGAAGCCGAAGGCGACGCCGAGGCCGAATTCCGCCGCCACGACGGGGTAGATCAGCCAGGAGTCGAGTGGGATCGGAGGAGCGGGCGGCAGCACCGGCGCGACGGCCACCGTGATCGCCAGTCCCAGCACCAGGCGGATGCGGGTGGGGAGCGCCCGGTTGGAAAATACCGGGGCGACGGCGAGCAGGGCGAGGATGCGCACCGCCGGGAAGAAATAGGCGCTGATCCACGCCGACCATTGGGCTTCCGTGACCGTCCACATCGCCTCAGAGCCCCTGAATGAATCTGCTGCGCGGCCCGATTGCTTCGTTGCGCGGTGCTCGCTCCTCGCCTATCTGCCTGATATGTCTCGTCGCTGCGCTCCGTGTGCCTCGCATTCGAGCCGCTCGCGATGATTTCTTCACGGGCTCTCAGCCGATGAGGGTGGGCAGCGCCGTGAGCAGCCGCGTGAGGTAGTCGGTGATCGTCTGTCCCATCCAGGGTCCCATCACGATGAGGGTGACGAACACGGCCACCAGTTTGGGTACGAAGGTGAGCGTCATCTCGTTGATTTGGGTCGCGGCCTGGAAGACGCTCACCAAGAGCCCCGTCACCAGCGCGGCGATGAAGGGCGGGGCACACAGCAATAGGGTGGTGACGACGGCGTCGCGGGCGAAATCCATCAGGGTGGGAACCATGGTTTTTCCTTCAGGGGAGTGCGAAGCTCTTGACGAGCGAACCGATGAGCAGGGTCCAGCCGTCGACGAGGACGAAAACGAGCAGTTTGAATGGCAGCGCGACGATGACGGGCGACATCATCATCATCCCCATCGACATCAGTACCGAGGCGACCACCATGTCGATGATCAGGAACGGCAGGAAGACGACGAATCCGATCTGGAAAGCCGTCTTGAGCTCGGAGGTGACGAAGGCAGGGACGACGACGCGCAACGGCAGCTCCTCGGCCTGCTCGACCGGAGGCGTCTTGGCCAGATCGGCAAACAGGGTGAGATCGTTGTCGCGTATCTGCGCGAGCATGAATTTTTTGGTCGGAACCGCGGCGCGTTCCATCGCCTGGGCGAAATCGATCTTGTTCTCCTGCAATGGCTGCCAGGCTTCGGTATAGACGCGCTCGGCCACCGGCGCCATGATGAAAAAAGTGAGAAAGAGCGCGAGTCCGATCAGCACCTGGTTGGGGGGCGAGGTCTGGGTGCCGAGCGCCATGCGCAGCAAGGAGAGTACGATGATGATGCGGGTGAAGCTCGTCATCATCAGGATGGCGGCGGGAATGAAGGTGAGCGCCGTGAGCAGCAGCAGCGTCTGCACCGTGAGGGAATAGTTCGTGGCGCCGCCGCCGGCCGGCGTGGCGGTGGCGAGCGGCAACCCCTGAGCCCAGACGAACGAGGGTATCAGGAGGGCAGCAAAACCGAGCAAGGCGATGAGCCTGTGCCGCGATCTCATTGGTTTGCTCCTTGCTTCGCGGCAGGAGGGGGAGAGGGTGGGTCGGTGTTTTCTTCATCGATCGCCGCAGCGAGCCGATCGGCGAAGGAAGAGGGGTGATCGGGCAGGCGCTGTAAGAGCGTGATGGTGTTGGGGGTGACGCCGAGGAGCAGCCGAACCCCTTCGGCTTCGAGCAGTACCACACGCTCTCGCGTGCCCACGGCGATCGCGCCGAGGATGGAGAGCCCCACGCGCCCGCCTTGACGACGCTGCAAGCGGCGCAAAGTGGCAAAGGCTGCCCAGAGGGCGATGGCGGTGATGCCGAGGCCGAGGGCGAGCTGGGTGATGGGGTGGATCCAGTCTGTGGTCATTTTCAGGGCTCCTGACGATAGGATGGCAGAAGTGGGTAGGAGCGATGGTGCGAAAAAAAGGACAAAAGCCGGTGTGTTCGTGATTTTGCCGAAAAACCGTCTTCTTTTGCGCCAACCGACGTGCTTCTTGGTAGAATCTTCGTATATCCGTTCCTAGGGATGGGATCATGGCGGTCGAACTCTACAACGACGGGAATCATATCTGCTTGGCGTTCTACGATCTGGTCGACGAGCAGGGGGAGCACGCCGTACAGTGCAACCAGTTCCTCATCATCGACAATGGCCATGCGGCCCTCATCGACCCGGGCGGGAACATGACCCATACCGGTTTGCTCATGGGCATGAGCCGTTACTGCCGGCCACAGAACGTCGATTACATCTTCGCGTCGCACGCCGACCCGGACATCATCGCTTCGGTGAACAAGTGGATGGTGACCACGCACGCTAAGGTGTTCATCTCCAAGCTGTGGACGCGTTTCGTGCCGCACTTCACCACCGGCAAGGATTATTCTTCGCGCATCATCGGCATTCCCGATCCAGGCATGCGCATTCCACTGGGCAAGAGCGAGATCGTGGCCGTGCCGGCGCATTTCATGCACTCGGAAGGCAACTTCCAGTTCTACGATCCCATCGCCAAGATCCTCTTTTCGGGCGACTTGGGCGTGTCGCTGGTCGACCACGAGCAGGCGGCCAAGCCTGTGGAGGATTTCGACCGCCACATTCCCAAGATGCAGGCGTTCCACCAGCGGTACATGATCTCCAACAAGATTTTGCGCTATTGGGCTAACATGGCGCGCCAGCTCGACATCGAGATGCTGGTGCCACAGCACGGGCAGCGTTTCGTCGGCAAGGAGATGGTGCGCCGTTTCATCGACTGGATCGAGACTTTGCCCTGCGGCATCGACCTCATAACCCAGGACGCTTATCGCATCCCGCTCTGAAAACGCCAAAGGCGGGCGTACGAAGGCCGACGGAAACGCCATTCCGTCGGCCTTCGTTTTTTTCAGCGTTTGGTGCGGCGGATGCGTTCGAGGTAGCGGGCGTTGTCGGGCGGAAGGCGGTCGCGCTGGGCTTCGTGCAGGGTCTCGCCCAGGGCTTCGAGCACGTCGTGCAAGGCTTCGTGGAGGTCTCCACGCACGGCGAGCCGTTCCTGCCAGGCAGCGCGGATGCCGGGGGGTTGGTCGATGGAGAGCTGTTCGGCGATCGCCAGGTGCAGCGACAGGTGCAGGAAGGGGTTGAGGCCGCCGTCTTCGGGGGTGTAGTCGCGCGCGAGCGCCGCCTCGTCTTCCAGCAGAGGGAAATACTCCGGGTGCAGAGCGATCACGTCGGCGGCCATCGCTTCGATCGGTTCGAGCGGCAGCTGGTCGCGCCATTTGCGATAGGCTTGGGCGAAGAAGCGCCGTACGTCTTCACGGCTGGGGGTGAACATCGGCGTCCTCCTGGCGATGATGGGCCTTGTGCGGCCAATGGCAGAGATCTTGGACCGGGCAAACGTCGCAGCGCGGCGCGCGGGCGGTGCAGGTGTAGCGGCCGAGCAGGATGAGCCAGTGGTGCGCGTGCCGCCGAAAGCGCGGCGGCACGCGCGCGGTGAGCGCTTCTTCCACGGCCCGGACGGTTTTGCCCGGGGCAAGCCCGGTGCGGTTGGCGACGCGAAAGATGTGCGTGTCGACGGCGATCACGGGGTGCCCGAAGAGGGTGTTGAGCACCACGTTGGCGGTCTTGCGCCCCACGCCGGGCAGGGATTCGAGGAAGGCCCGGTCGTCCGGGATCTCGCCGCCGGTGGTCTCCAGCAGCCGGCGGGAGAGCTCATGGAGGTGTTTCGCCTTGCTGCGGTAGAGGCCGATGCGGCGGATGTGCCGGGCGATGCCTTCTTCACCCAGCGCGACCATGGCGCGTGCATCCGGCGCGACGGCGAAGAGGGTGCGAGTGGCTTCATTGACGCTCTTGTCGGTTGCCTGGGCCGAGAGGACGACCGCGGCGAGCAGCTGAAAAGGGGTGGCGTATTCGAGTTCGGTCGTGGGGTGAGGATCGAGCGCGGAGAGCCGTTCGAAGAAGGCTTCGATTTCCTGCGGCGTCATCGGCGGGGCGGGGTCGGCGGCTGCCGCTTCTCCTGCCCCGCGTCGCTTGCGCTGGCGGCGCAGCGGAAGTGCCGCCTCATCCGATCTTTCAGGCACCTGGTCCTCCGTTTTTTCTCGCGGTCCGGGCACGTTCGAGAGCAGCCGCCACGAGCGCACGTTTGAGCTGGTCGGCGGAGGCTGCGATCGGGGCAGGGCGGAGGCGCTTGCGGGGATCTTCGCCGAGTTCGAGCCGTGCCTGGCGCCGCAGGAAACGCGCGCGCGAGGCGCTCGCATCGGGGAAGGCGGGCGTGGGCAGTAGGACGATGCAGTCGACGGGGCAGGGTGGTAGGCACAGGCCGCAGCCGGTGCATTCGTCTTCGATCACCGTGTGCATGCGCTTGGGCGCGCCGAGGATGGCATCCACCGGGCAGGCTTGCAGGCACAGCGTACAGCCGATGCACTCCGCTTCGACGATGCGGGCGATCTGAGGGGCTTGCGGCGGGCCGACTTCGGGGTCGAGCGGCGTGGCGGGCACGCCGAGCAGGCTCGACAAGCGGGCGATGAGCTCGTCCCCGCCCGGAGGACAGCGATTGGGCGTGGTTTCGCCGGCGGCGAGCGCCTCGGCGTAGGGGCGGCAAGCCGGGTAGCCGCAGCGGCGGCATTGGGTCTGCGGCAGCAGGGCGTCGATCTCGTTGGGGGTGGGCATCGTGTTTGCGTCGCAGGGCCAATGCGGCGTCGACCGTTGGGGCCAGGAAGGGGTTCCCAGCCCCAACGGGTGCGGACGCGAAGATCAGCCGTCGTAGCGCGCTTCGAGCGCGGCGATGGCCGGCAGTTTCTTGCCCTCGAGAAATTCGAGGAAAGCGCCGCCGCCAGTGGAGATGTAGTCGATGTCCTTTTCCACGCCGAACTTCTTGATGGCGGCGATGGTGTCGCCGCCGCCGGCGAGCGAATAGGCTTCGGAGTGGGCGATGGCGGAGGCGAGCATCTTGGTGCCGCCGGCGAACTGGTCGTATTCGAACACGCCCAGCGGCCCGTTCCAGACGACGGTGCCGGCGTGCGCGACGATGTCGCAGTAGCGCGCGGCGGTCTTGGGTCCGACGTCGAGGATGCGGTCGTTGGGGCCGACTTCATCGACCGAGACGCGGTTGGCGCGCGCGAGCGCCGAGACTTCGTCAGCGACGACGACGTCCACGGGCAGCGGGACTTCCGAGCCGCGCGCGGCCATCATGTCCATGATCGCCTGCGCTTCGACCACGAGTTCGGGTTCGGCGAGCGACTTGCCGATGCGCTTGCCCGTGGCGAGCAGGAAGGTGTTGGCGATGCCGCCGCCGACGATGAGCTGGTCGACCTTCTCGGCGAGCGACTTGAGGATGGTGAGCTTGGTCGAGACCTTGGCGCCACCAACGATGGCCACGAGCGGACGCTTGGGATGTTCGAGGGCGCGCGAGAGGGCCTCGATTTCGGCGGCCATGAGAAGCCCGGCGCAGGCCACGGGAGCGAAACGGGCGATGCCCACCGTGCTCGCTTCCGCCCGGTGCGCAGTGCCGAAGGCGTCGTTCACATAGACGTCGCACAGGGCAGCGTACTTGCGTGCGAGTTCCTCGTCGTTCTTCTTCTCGCCGACGTTGCAGCGCACGTTTTCGAGCAGCACTACTTCGCCCGGCTGAACGGTGAAGCCGCCATCGACCCAGTGCTCGATGAGCGGTACCGGACGGCCGAGGAGTTCGGAGAGCCGCTCCGCGATGGGAGCGAGTGAGTCTTCCGGCGTACAGGCGCCTTCCTTGGGTCGGCCGAGGTGGGAGGTGACCATGACCTCGGCGCCTTGCTGCAGGCAGTATTCGATCGTCGGGATGGAGGCGCGGATGCGGGTGTCGTCGACGATGCGCCCGGTTTCGTCTTGCGGCACGTTGAGGTCGGCGCGGATGAAGACGCGCTTGCCGCGCAGATCGACGTCCTTGAGGGTCTTGACGCGCATGGCAGGCTCCTCAGGCGCAGGTGGCGAGCGCCTTGGCGGCGTCGAGCATGCGGCAGGAATAGCCCCATTCGTTGTCGTACCAAGCGAGCACCTTGACGAGCGTGCCCTCTATGAGGCGGGTTTGCGTCGCGTCGAAAATGGAGGAGTGGCTGTCGTGATTGAAGTCGCAGGACACGAGCGGGTCGTCGTTCACCGCGAGGATGCCCTTGAGCGGACCGGCGGCGGCCTGGCGCATCAGCTCGTTGATCTCGTCCTTGCTCGTGGGGCGGCTCGCGGTGAAAGTGAGATCGACGAGTGAGACGTTGAGGGTGGGCACGCGTAGCGCGAAGCCGTCGAATTTGCCCGCGAGCGCCGGCAGCACCAGACCGACGGCCTTGGCCGCGCCCGTCTTGGTGGGGATGATGTTCATCGCCGCGGCGCGGGCCCGGCGCAGGTCCTTGTGGCGCGCGTCGATGAGCTGCTGATCGAGCGTGTAGGCGTGCGCCGTGGTCATCAGGCCGCGTTCGATGCCGATGTGTTCATGGAGCACCTTGGCCACCGGCGCGAGGCAGTTGGTGGTGCAAGAGGCGTTCGAGACGACTTGCATCTCGGGGCGCAGGATCTGGTGGTTCACGCCATAGACGATGGTGGCGTCGACGTCGTCGCCCCCGGGCGCGGAGATGAGCACTTTCTTTGCGCCTTGCTGCAGGTGGATCTGGGCCTTTTCCTTGGTGGTGTAGGCGCCGGTGCATTCCAAGAGCACGTCGACGCCGTGTTCGCCCCACGGGGTCTCGAGGGGGTTCTTGGTCGAGTAGAAGGGGATGCGGTCGCCGTCGACGATGAGCGTTTTGTCGCCCTCGGTGGCCACGGGGAAGGGGAAACGGCCGTGGGTGGTGTCGTATTTGGTGAGGTGCGCGTTGGTGGGCAGGTCGCCCGAGGCGTTGATCGCCACCACTTCGAATTCGTCGCGCCGCCCCAGCTCGTAGAGGGCGCGCAGGGTACAGCGGCCGATGCGGCCGTAGCCGTTGATCGCGATGCGGATTTTGCTCATGGATCGCTCCTTGAAGGATGAAAAACGGGATCAGCGCGACAGCAGCAGTTTCGCCCGGGCGACGACGTGATCGACCGTGAAACCGAAGAACTCGAACAGGCGCGGCGCGGGGGCCGAGGCGCCGAAGCGGTCGATGCCGAGCACGTCGCCGTGGCCACCGACGTAGCGCCACCAGCCATCGCCCGAGCCGGCTTCGATGGCGAGCTTGGGCACGTCCGGTGGCAGCACTGCGGCGCGGTATTCGGGGGGCTGGGCGTCGAAGCGCCGCGTGCAGGGCAGGGAGACGACGGTGGCGGCGATGCCGGATGCGGCTAGCGTCCCTTGGGCGTCGAGCGCGAGCGCTATCTCCGAGCCGGTGGCGATCAGGATGAGATCGGGGGCGCGCTTGGCTTCCCGCAGCACGTAGCCGCCGCGCCCGATCGCTTCGATCTGCTGCGGCGAGCGTTCGATGAAGGGGAGGTTCTGGCGCGACAGCAGCAGGGCCGAGGGGCCGTCGGTGCGCTCGAGCGCGAGGCGCCAGGCCACGGCCGTTTCGACGCTGTCGGCCGGACGCCAGACGTCGAGATTGGGGATGAGGCGCAGCGAGGCGGCGTGTTCGATGGGCTGGTGCGTGGGGCCGTCCTCACCCAGGCCGATGGAATCGTGCGTGAGCACGAGGATCTGGCGCTGGCGCATGAGCGCGGCCATGCGAATGGCGTTTCTCGCGTAGTCGGAGAAGACGAGAAAGGTGCCGGTGAAGGGGATGTGGCCGCGATGCAGCGCGATGCCGTTGGCGATCGCCACCATGCCGAACTCGCGCACGCCGTAGTGAAGGTAGTTTCCCCCTTCTTCAGGCGTGACGGGGTGGGCGCCGGGCCAGTCGGTGAGGTTGGAACCGGTGAGATCGGCCGAGCCGCCCAGCAGCTCCGGCAGGATCTTGGCATAGGCGGCGATGGCGTTCTGGCTTGCCTTGCGCGTGGCGATGTGTTCGCGCCGGGTGACGGTGGCGCGGATCACCTCGTCGGCCAGTTCCGGCCAGCGCAGGGGCAGCAGCCCGGCGACGCGGCGCTCGAATTCGTCGGCGAGTTCCGGATAGACCCGGCGATAGGCTTCGAAGCGCTCAAACCAGGCGGCCTCGCGCTCGCGGCCGGCTGCGCGAGCATCCCATTGGGCGTAGATCTCGTCGGGGATCTCGAAGGGGCCGTAGGGCCAGCCGATCGCCTCGCGCGCGGCGGCGATCTCGGCCTCACCCAAGGGGGCGCCGTGGACGTCGCTCGTGCCTTGCTTGTGGGGGGCGCCGGCACCGATCACGGTGCGGCAAACGATGAGGCTGGGGCGCTCGGTCTCGGCCTTGGCGAGCGTGATGGCAGCATCGATCGCGCTCATGTCGTGCCCGTCGATCGGCTCGATCACGTGCCAGCCGTAGGCACGGAAGCGCGCGGCGGTATCCTCGGTGAACCAGCCTTGCACCTGGCCGTCGATCGAGATTCCGTTGGAATCGTAGAGGACGATGAGCTTGCCCAGTTTCCAGGTGCCGGCCAGTGAACAGGCTTCGTGCGAGATGCCTTCCATGAGGCAACCGTCACCCACGAAGACGTAAGTGTGGTGGTCGACGATGGTATGCCCCGGGCGATTGAATTCATGCGCGAGGAGTTTTTCCGCGAGTGCCATGCCAACGGCGTTGGCTAGCCCCTGTCCGAGCGGGCCGGTGGTGGTCTCGACGCCGGGGGTCTCGCCGTATTCGGGGTGCCCCGGGGTCTTGCTGTGCAATTGCCGGAAACGCTTGAGCTCATCCAGCGAGAGGTCGTAGCCGGTGAGGTGCAGCAACGCGTAGAGGAGCATGGAGGCGTGCCCGTTCGAGAGCACGAAGCGGTCGCGGTCGCACCACTGGGGATTGGCAGGGTTGTGCTTGAGGTGCTTGCGCCACAGCACCGTGGCCATCTCGGCCATGCCCATGGGGGCGCCGGGATGGCCGGATTTCGCCAGTTGCACCGCATCCATGGCGAGCGCGCGAAGCGCGTTCGCGAGCGGGCTGAACGTGCGCGGCAGGCGCGAGGCAGACTGTGTCATCCGTTCGATCGTCCAGCGGGGAATGAGCCGCGATTATCGCGCAAAACCCGTCGGGCGCGAACCATTGGAGGAAACGTCGGGATGGTTGGCGGCAGGCGGGACCTGCTGGTGTAGGAGGAGGAATGCTGCGGTTAGGACGAAGGCATCGGTTTTCGTCGGGTCCATGGGGATCATTCCATCTCAAAAGCGAAGAAGCGGCGTTACAATGGCGGGTATTCACTCGTCGTCCGTCGCGAAGCCAAGGCTGCGGCGGCGGAGCTTTTTGGATGAAAGACATGGGCGTGACCCTGCAGCAGTGGATCGATTTCCTCGACATCGATCAGGAAATCATCGACACGTTGCGCGATTTCTTCCCCATCCTCGCACCGCGCATCGACCGCGTCAGTCACGCTTTCTACCGCCGGGTCCTCAATTCTCCCGAAGCGATCAAGCTCTTCGCCGACGAGGATTCGGCGAACCGTGCCTTGGCCCATCAGAAGCGGCATTGGCTCGAGTACGTCTTCGCCGGACGGTTCGACCGTGACTACGTGGAAGCGGCCTTGCGCATGGGTAAGACCCACCAGCAGCGAGGGGTGGATCTGCGCCTCTTCTCGGGTGCCTACGCCGTCGTGCTGAGCGAGGTCAATGCCATCGTCATGGAAAATGTGCCTGATCCGCAGCGGCAGAAACGCGTCCTGCGGGCGGTCAATTTCGCCGTCTTCCTCGACTTGGGATTCGTCGCCTCGGTGTATTACGATGCCTATACCGATGATCTCGCTTCGATGGCGAAGGACCTGACGGTGAGCCTCGCGCGTGCCGGCGAATATCGGGATGCCGACACGGGCGAGCATATCCACCGCATGGCCAAGATGTGCGCCGCCGTGGCGCGCCGCCTCGGCAAGGACCTGAGATGGGTGGAGCAGCTCGAAGCGGCCAGCCCCTTGCACGACGTGGGCAAGATCGGCATTCCCGATGCCATTTTGCTCAAGCCGGGCAAACTCACCGAAGAAGAAATGTCGGTCATGCGGCGTCACTCCGAAATCGGCACCGACATCATCCCTGATAATGACCACGAAATTTTGCAGATGGCCCGCCGCATCGCGCTCACGCACCATGAGCGCTGGGACGGTACCGGTTATCCGGCGGGGCTGCGGGGCGAGGAAATCCCCCTGGAGGGGCGCATTGCCGCCGTGTGCGACGTCTACGATGCGTTGCGCTCGCAGCGGCCCTACAAGCGGCCGTGGTCTCATGAAGAAGCGGTGGAATACCTGAAGCAGAGCCGCGGCACGCAATTCGATCCCGCCGTCGTGGACGCCTTTCTCGCCGCTCTGCCCGAGATCGAAGACATCTGGCGTCGCTATGGCGAAATGCCTTCCCCTTCGAGTAGAGGGGCATCTTGAAAAGACCATCACGCAGCCGCCATTCAGGGCGCTCGGCGCTCCTGTCCGGTGCGCGTTCCCTCTGAAGTACGTTTCAGCCGCCGGGTGCCAACGCCTTGAGCGCGAGCCGGATGCCGGTGGCCGTGTCGCTTTGCGGCGGAAGCGCCGACACGGCGCGTAGCGCCTCGCGCTCGGAATAGCCGAGCGCGAGGAGCGCGGCGACGATCTCGGCGCGTATCGCCTCTTCCGGTGAATTGGCCGGGTGCGGAGCGGAGCCGGCGGGTACGGCCGTGCCATGGCCGGTGGGAAGCAGCGCTCCGGTCTTGTCCTTGAGCTCGAGCAGCAGGCGTTCGGCAGTTTTCTTGCCGATGCCGGGAATCTTGACGAGCCGTCCGCCGTCTTGCAGCAGCACGGCTTCGCGCAGCTCGCGCACGCTCAGGCCCGAGAGGATGGCGAGCGCCGTACGCGCGCCGATCCCTGCGATGCGGATGAGCTGGCGGAAGGCGTGGCGCTCTTCTTCCGTGGCAAAGCCGTAGAGCTGGTGCTCGTCCTCACGCACCAAGAGATGGGTGCGCAGCGTCACTTCCTGGCCGATCGCCGGTAAGGTGTAGAAGGTGCTCATGGGTACGAGCAGCTCGTAGCCGACGGCGCCGGTGTCGACGAGGATCTGGGGCGGGGTTTTCTCGCGGACGATGCCGCGCACGAGTCCGATCATGCGTCGATCCACAGGGTGAGGGTGAGCACTGCGCCGTAGCCGACGGTGGCTGCGAGCGTGCCGGTGATGGCCGGACGCAGCCGTGCCGGATCGCTCGCATGCCGCTTCAGCTGGGCGGAGGCAGGAACCAAGGCGAGCAGCGGCAGCAAGGCGGCGCCCGTCGCAAAGGGGATCGCGCCGGCGGCCATCAGGCCGAGGTGCCAGCCGGCGGCGCACAGCCCCAGGAGCGGCAAGCCGTGTGCGGCACGCGCCGCGCCGAGCCGTACGACCAGCGTGCGCTTGCCGGCCGCCGCGTCCGCCCGGGCGTCGGGAAACTGGTTGACGTAGAGAATGGCCGCGACCAGGAGCGCGTAGGGCAGGCCCACGAAAGCAGGCACGGGAGAGAGTCGGCCGAGCTGGACGTAGTGCGTGCCGACGATCACCAGCAGCCAGGCCGCGGTAATGACGACTTCCCCCAGGCCGCGGCCGGCGAGCCGCAAAGGGGGCGCGGAATAAGCCCAGCCGAGCAGCAGGCCCGCGAGGCCGATGGGCACGAGCAGCGGCCCGCTGGTGAGGGTGAGCGCGAGCCCCGCCGGTACCACCGTGGCAAGCGCTCCATAGCCGAGCCAGGCGGTTTCCCGCGCCGTGAGCACTTCGTTCTGGATGAAGCGCGAGCCGCCGGTGAAGGGGTAGAGCCGGTCGCGATTGAGCCCATCGGTGTCGCGATCGTGATAATCGTTGATCACGTTGGCCCCGGCGTGGGCCACCAGGGCGAAGACGAGCGTGCTCAGCGCCGCCCAGGGTCGCAGCGCCGCGCCCTGATGGATCGTGAGCGCGAGCCCGAGCAGCACCGCGATGAGGGTGACCACGAGGAAGGCCGGGCGCGTGGCGAGCACCCAAACGATGGGGCGAGCGCGCAGGCGGGCATCGGGTTCGAGCGGTAGGGAACGGGCAGGCATGGGCGATGCCTCACAAAAGCACGATGTCGTATTGCTCCTGCGTGTAGCAGGTGTCGCTGCGCAGCGAGATCTCTTTGCCGATGAAGTCCGACAGCATCGCCAGCGCCTGCGACTGCTCTTCCAGGAAGAGGTCGACCACGGCGGGCGAGGCGAGGATGCGGAATTCCTTGGCATCGGCGAATTGGCGCGCTTCGCGCAGGATCTCGCGCAGGATGGCGAAGCACACCGTCTCGGCACTCTTGACGAAGCCGCGCCCCTCGCACATGGGGCAGGGCTCGCATAACTGCTGCATGAGGGATTCGCGCGTGCGCTTGCGCGTCATCTCCACCAGGCCGAGCTGCGTGAATCCGCTCACCGTGATCTTGGTGTGATCGAGCGAGAGCGCCTTCTTGAACTCTTCGAGCACGCGCTCGCGGTGCTCAGGGTTGGTCATGTCGATGAAATCGACGAGGATGATGCCGCCGAGATTGCGCAGCCGCAGCTGCCGCGCGATCGCCTGCGCCGCTTCGAGGTTGGTCTTGAGGATGGTCTCGTCGAAGTTGCGCGCGCCCACGAAGGCGCCGGTATTGACGTCGATGGTGGTGAGCGCCTCGGTCTGGTCGAAGATGAGATAGCCCCCCGATTTGAGATCGACTCGGCGCGACAGGGCTTTTTCGATCTCTTCCTCGACGTTGTAGAGCTCGAAGAGCGGCCGGTCTCCGCGGTAGTGCTCGATGAGGGGGGCAACCTGAGGGGTGTAGGTCTCGGCGAAGGCCAAGAGCCTCTGGGCGTTTTCGCGCGAATCGACGCGGATGCGTGCGGCCTCGCCGTCGACGAAGTCGCGCAGCACGCGCAGCGCCAGATCCAGGTCTTCGTGGATCAGAGAAGGAGCGCGGCGGCGCAGGGCCTCTCCCTGGATGTCGGCCCACAGGCGGCGCAAATAGGCGATGTCGGCGGCCAGCTGCTCGTCGGTGGCATTCTCGGCATTGGTGCGCACGATGTAGCCGCCGCTCTCCTCGGGCGGCAGCAGCGCCGTGAGCCGCTCGCGCAGGGTCTCGCGCTCGCTCTCGCCCTCGATCTTCTGTGAGATGCCGATGTGGTTTTCCTGGGGGAGATAGACGAGATAGCGCCCCGCCAGGCTGATCTGGGTGGTGAGTCGCGCCCCTTTGCTGCCGATGGGGTCCTTGAGCACCTGGACGGTGATTTCCTCGCCTTCGGCGAGCAGGCGCTCGATGCGCGGGGGCGATTCGGGGTGGCGCTCGGCCTGCCACAGGTCGGTGATGTGGAGAAAGGCGGTGCGCTCCAGGCCCACGTCGACGAAGGCCGACTGCATCCCCGGCAGCACGCGCACGATGCGGCCACGATAAATGTTGCCCACCAGGCCGCGGTGCGCCAGGCGCTCGACGTGCAGTTCCTGTACCACGCCCTGTTCGACCACGGCCACCCGAGTCTCCTGCGGCGTGCAGTTGATGAGGAATTCTTTGCTCATGGGAAGGGAGGATAGCCGAAAACGGACAACAAACGCGCGGTCTCGTAGAGCGGCAGACCGACGATGCCCGAAGCGCTGCCCTCGATGCGCTCGATGAACGCGGCCGCGCGTCCTTGGTAGGCATAGGCACCGGCTTTGTCCCAGGGTTCCCCGGTGGCGAGATAGCGTTCGATGTCCTCGCCCGCGAGCGCGGTGAACCAGACGCGGCTCGTCGAAGCGGCTGCCTGCGTGCGGGTGCCGTCGGTGAGCGCCACGCCCGTGTGCACCTCGTGCATTCGGCCCGAGAGACGGCGCAGCATGTGCCGGGCCTCGTCGGCATCCCGCGGCTTGCCTAGGATCAGTCCATCGATGCTCACCGTGGTGTCGGCGCCCAGCACCAGTCCGGGCGGCAGCGCCAGCGCCTCGCGCCGTCGCCAGCCGGCTTCGGCCTTGGCCCGGGCGAGCCGCAGGACGTAGTCCCGCGGCGCCTCGCGCGCAAGGGGCGTTTCGTCGACCCATTCGCCCTCCAGCGGAATCACCCGGGCATCCCAGCCGAGCTGGGCAAGGAGCTCACGGCGGCGGGGGCTTTGCGAGGCGAGGTAGAGCGGCGCAAGCTGATTCACCATCCCAGGGCTACCCCTTCGCGGCGCGGATCGGCCGCCCCTTGCAGCGCCCCGTCGGGGGCGCGGATGACGGTGGCGATGCCGCTGGGCTGGGGGCGGCGCACGATTTCGTGCCCTCGCGCCCGCAAGCCTTCGACGAGCGCCGCCGCAGGGGTAGGGTGGCCATCTTCGATCCAGGTCTGGGGGCGGTTGAAGGCCCCGACGCGGATCTGCGCCGCCGCCGCGTAAGGGTCCAGCCCCCAGTCGAGCTGGGCCACCAGCGTCTGGGCCACGTAGGGGATGATGGCCGAGCCGCCGGGCGAGCCGGTGGCGATCTGCCATTCGCCCAGACCCCCGTCGGGAGCGCGGGTGAAGACGAGCGTCGGCGCCATGGAGCTGCGCGGACGCTTGCCCGGCTCCAGCCGGTTGGCCACTGGCATGCCATCGGCGAACGGCTCCCAGGCGAAATCGGTGAGCTCGTTGTTGAGGAAGAATCCGCCCACCATGCGAAAGGAACCGAAGGCCGATTCGATCGAGGCCGTGAGCGCGACCACGTTGCCTTCCGGATCGACCACGGTGAGGTGGGTCGTGCCGTGCTCCTCGATTTCCGGGCCCACAGCGTACTGCGGCGCTGCGGCGAGCGGCGTTCCGGCCGGTGCCATACCGAGGCTGCGCTCGTCCTGGATGAGCCGGGAGCGTGCAGCGAGATAGTCAGGGTCGAGCAAAGCGGCGACCGAACCGCCGGGCAGGGGCACGAAGTCGGGATCGGCCACGTAGCGGTCGCGGTCGGCAAAGGCGAGCCGCTCGGCCTCGGTGATCCAGTGCGCCGCCTGGGCATCCGGCAGTCCGCCTTCCGCACCGGCTGCCGGCGGATGCTGCGCGAGAGGGAAACGTTCGAGCAGGCCCAGGATCTGCCCCACGGCGAGGCCGCCGGAGGAAGGAGGACCCATGCCGCACACCCACCAGGCGCGATAAGGGGCGCATACGGGCGGACGCTCGATCGCCCGATAACGCGCCAGATCCTCGTCGGCGAGCTTCGACGCCGTGAGCGGCGTGCCGTCGGCGCCGCGGCTTGCGTGCGCCCGTGCCACCAGGGCGTGCGCGAGCGGCCCCGTATAGAAGGCATCCGGTCCGGCGCTCACCAGTTCTTTCAGCGTGCGGGCGTAGGCCGGATTGGAGAGGATCGTGCCCACGGCTTTTACCTGGCCTGCGGGAGTGAGCAGATAGGCGCTGGCCTCGGCGTCGAGTTGCAGCCAGCGGGTGAGCGGCTTGGCTACCGCCGCCAGTCGTGGCGAAAGGGGGAATCCTTGCTCGGCCAGCCGGATCGCCGGGGCGAAGAGTTCGGCCCAAGGGCGACGCCCCTGTTCGGCATGCGCGCGCTCGAGCAGTCGCACCAGGCCCGGCGTGCCGATGGAGCGGCCGCTCGCGCGCAGGGCGTCGAAGCGCTCGGAGGCGGGTGTGTCGGCCGTGAGCGGCAGGGGCGGGGAGGGATCGTCGGGAGCGAGGCGCACCAGGTCGGACGGATCGGCGGCAAGCGGGGCCGTTTCACGGCCGTCGTAGCTCGTCAGGCGCCGCGCCTTGGCGTTCCAAGCGAGCAAGAACCCCCCGCCGCCGAGTCCGGCCGATTGCGGTTCGACCAATCCCAGCACGGCGATCGCCGCCACTGCGGCATCCACGGCATTGCCGCCGCGCAGGAGGACTTCGCAACCGGCCGCGGTGGCCAGAGGGTTGGCAGCGACGATCATTGCCCGTGACGAGCGCACTGGGGGCTTGGGTGTATAGCCGCTCGCGGCTTCGGGCGCTCCGTCCGTCGGCCGCGAGGCGGACTCGACCGCTGCCGGCAGCGGGTCGACGGCACAAGGCGTTGGCACCGCCGTACCGGCTGGCGCCATTTCCGAGGCCAGCAGGAAGGTCAAGGCGAGCAGGGAGAACTTGACATGGCGTATGGCCACGCTTGCGCGCCTGCGCCGCCCGCCGGAGGCTGGGCAGGGGGCGCTCTTCACTGCTGCGTCTCCAGCATCTTACGGAAGTAAGCGAGTGAGAAGAGAAAGAGCGCCGTGCCAATGACGGCCAACGCCGCGAACTGCGGCCAGACCACGTCGAACCCCGCACCGCGGTAGAGGATGCCCTGGGCGAGCATCACGAAATGCGTGTTCGGTGCGAGCAGCATGATGTCCTGGACGAATTGCGGCATGCTCTCGCGTGGCGTCGTCGCTCCGGAGAGCATCTGCAAGGGGAGCAGGATGAGCATGAGCAGCAGGCCGAGCTGTGGCATGGAGCGTGCCATCGTGCCCAAGAATATGCCCATCGCCGTGGTGGCGTACAGATGGACAGCGGTTCCCGCCACGAAGAGTGGTACCGAACCCTGCAGCGGCGCGCCGATCCAGTAATGCACCACGAAGATGAGCGAAAGCGTCGCGGCGACCAGGACGACCAGCCCCATCGACCAGATTTTGCTCAACATGATCTCGAGTGCGGTGACCGGCATGACCAAGAGGTGCTCGATCGTGCCATGTTCGCGCTCGCGGATGAGCGCTGCGCCGGTGAGCACGATGGAGAGCATCGTCACTTCGCTGATGATGCCCATGATGCCGCCGAACCAGGATTTGTTCAATTCCTGGTTGAAGCGGATACGCAAGCTGAGCTCCACGGGCTGGCGTTCCTGCGCCTTGTGGCGAGCGACGTAGGCCGCGATCTCTTCATTGACGATGGTCTGCACGTAGCCGCTGCCGGTGAACGCCTGGCTCATCCGGGTGGCGTCGACGTTGAGCTGGATCGTCGGTTTCTTGCCGGCCATCACGTCGCGCTCGAAATCCGGCGGGATGTCGAGCGCGAACGTATCCAGCCCTCGGTCCATGCGCGCGTCCATCGTGGCGGTGTCGATGCGCTCCGGCGGCAGAAAATACGGCGGATAGAGGGCATGGAGGATGCGTTCGGAGAGCTGCGAACGATCCTCGTCCACCACGGCGATCGGCGCCTTGTTGAGCGTTTCGGGAATCGACGTGGCCTGCGAATGGATGGAGAAAGTGAAGACATAGAGGATCAGCACCAGCAGCACCGGGTCGCGTCCCAGACTGTAGAACTCTTTGATGCCGAGATGCCAGACGTGGGACCAGCGCACGGTTCAACGCTCCTGTTTGCGCAGCAGTGCCGCCGACAAGCCAAAGAGGATGGGCCAGGCGAGCGCGAGCGGTACGAAGGCGTCGGCCAGATCGCGGAAGTGCAGCGCTTTCGAGAACGTACCGCGGGAGATGACCACGAAGTGGGTGGTCGGATAGATTTCGCCGATCAGCCGACCTCCGCCCTCGAGCGAGGAGACCGGATCGATGAGGCCCGAGAATTGCGTCGCCGGCAGCAGTGTGAGCACCGCCGTGGCGAAGAGCGCCGCGATCTGGCTGCGCATGAAACTCGAGATCAATATACCCAAGGCGGTCGAGGCCATGACATACAAGATTGCACCCAGGAACAGCGCCAGGTAGCTTCCCTTGACGGGCACGCGAAAGACGAATTCGGCCAGCGCGAGCAGCAGCACGAAGCTGAGGAGGGAGAGAATCACGTAGGGGATTTGCTTGCCGAGGAGGAATTCCATCCTCGTCGTCGGGGTGACATAGAAGTTGGTGATCGACCCCAGTTCCTTTTCGCGTACGATCGCCAAGGCGGCGAGCATCGCCGGAATGAGCATCAGTAGCAGCGGGATGACTGCGGGTACTATCGAGACGATGCTCTTCACGTCCGGGTTGTAGCGGAAACGGATCTCGATCGTGGCCAGCGTCGGGTCGGGCAAGTGACGTTCGCGCGCTTGTGTCTGGAGCCACTGCGCGTGAATGCCCTGGACATAGGCACGGATCGTTTCCGCGCGCGAAGGCATCGCCCCGTCGATCCACGCTCCGACCTCCACCGGTTTGCCGTGCGCGAGGTCGCGTGCAAAGCCCGGCGGGATCTCGACCGCCAGACCCAGTTTGCCCGAGCGCATTCGCCGGTCCATTTCTTCGTAGTCGGCGATCGGAGGCTGCTCGCTGAAATAGCGCGAACCGGCCAGATTGAGGGCGTACGACTGGCTCAGCGTGGTCTGGTCGCGATCGAGGACGGCGAAGGTCAGATCCTCCACGTCCATGGTGATGCCAAAGCCCATCACCAGCATCAAGATGGCGTTGCCCACCAGCGCCAGCGACAGGCGGATCGGGTCGCGACGCAGTTCCAGAGCTTCGCGCACCAGGTAGCTCAGCATCCGGCGCAGGCTGAAAAAGGAGGTGGTGTGCGTCGTTCCCCGCACCGGCGCTTTTTCGGTCAGACCCGCCGTGCGTTTGCGTTCTTCGCCGCTCATGGCGGTCGACCCTTGGGTATCGTCGGCCTGTTGCCCCTCTTGTGCAGCCCGTTCCAGATGGTCGATGAAGGCCGCTTCGAGCGACTCGTGACCGCCCTCGCGCACGATCTCGGCCGGCGCTCCCGTGACGAGCACTTTCCCGGCATGCATCAGCGAGATGCGGTCGCAGCGCTCCGCCTCGTTCATGAAATGGGTGGAGATGAAGATCGTCACGCCGTCGCGGCGCGACAGCTCGAGCAAGAGGTTCCAGAACCCGTCGCGCGCCACCGGGTCGACCCCCGAGGTCGGCTCGTCGAGGATCAATATTTTCGGTCGATGGATGACGGCGGCCGCGAGCGACAGCCGCTGCCGATGTCCCAGGGGCAGTGAAGGGGGAAGGGCGTCGATGATTCGCGAGAGTCCGAAGCGCTGCACCACTTCCTGGACGTAATCGGCGATCTTCTCCTTGGGGATGCCGTAGAGCCGCGCGTGCAGCTCGAGGTTCTGCCGCACCGTGAGCTCGTCGTAGAGCGAAAAGGACTGCGACATGTAGCCCACTTGGCGGCGCGTATCGATGTCGCGCGGGTCGACTTCCTTGCCGAAGAGCCAGGCCTTGCCCTCGGAGGGCGTGAGTAGCCCGGCGAGCATCTTCATCGTCGTCGTCTTGCCGCAACCGTTCGAGCCAAGAAAGCCGAAGATCTCGCCACGGCGGATGCGAAAGCTGACGTGGTCGACGGCAACGAAATTGCCAAAACGCATCGTCAGATCTTTCGCCTCGATGGCGATCTCTTCGTCGCCCCGCTCGGGTAGCGATCCGATTTCGACGGGTCGATATCCCCGGCGCTTCTCTTCCGGTAGCAGCGCGATGAAGGCCTGTTCCAGGTTGTCGCTACCGGTCTGCTCGAGCAATTCCTGCGGCGAGCCGGTGGCGAGTACTTTTCCCTCGTCCATGGCCACGAGCCAGTCGAAGCGCGCCGCCTCCTCCATGTAGGCGGTGGCCACGATCACGCTCATGTCTTCCCGCGCGGCGCGAATGTCGTCGATGAGCGCCCAGAACTGCCGGCGAGACAGGGGGTCGACGCCGGTGGTCGGCTCGTCGAGGATCAAGAGCTCGGGATCGTGGATGAGGGCGCAACATAGGCCGAGCTTCTGCTTCATGCCGCCCGAGAGTTTGCCGGCGGGTCGATCGAGAAAAGGGAAGAGCCCCGTGGCGCGCGTGAGCTGTTCGATGCGCCGCTTGCGCTCGGCGGCGTCGTGGCCGAAAAGGCGGCCGAAGAAGTCGATGTTCTCGGCCACGGAGAGCGTCGGATAGAGGTTCTTGCCCAAGCCCTGGGGCATGTAGGCGATGTTGGGACAGACCCGCAATCGGTGGCGAGGGTCGGCCATGTCTCCGCCCAGCACCCACACCTTGCCCTGCTGGATGGCGCGCGCTCCGGAGACGAGCGCCAGCAGGCTGGATTTTCCCACCCCGTCGGGGCCGATGAGCCCTACGCGGCAGCCGGCGGGGATATCGAGATCGATCCCGTCGAGTGCGCGCGTCTTGCCATAGGTGAGCGCGACTCCCTGCAGCCGCGCAACCGGCTCTCCCATCACGGCACCTTCACTTGAAGTTCCGGTGGCCAGTCACGCTGGGGATCGATCTTCACCCAGGCCACTCCGGGCAGGCCCGTCTTCACCTGCGGCAAGTGCTGACGCAGCAGCTCGGGGTCGATGCTGGCCTTGACGCGGAACATGAGCTTTTGCCGCTCTTCGGCCGTCTCCACCGTCTTGGGCGTGAATTGCGCCACGTCGGAGACGAAGGTCGCCTTGGCCGGAATCACGTACTGGGGAAAGGCATCGAGCACGAGCCGCACTTCACTGCCGACGGCCACTTTGCCCGAAACCTGGGTGGGCAGAAAGAACGTCATATAGACGTCGGAGAGATCGACGACGTTGAGCACCGCTCCGCCGACACCGACCACCTCGCCTGGCTGCATCACGCGGTACTGCACGCGGCCGCTGCGCGGCGCCTTGAGCTGGCTGTCATCGATGTCGGCCTGGATGCGCTCGATGCTTGCCTGCGCCGCGGCCACCTGGGCTTCGGCCGCGGCGATCGCCGAGCGTGCCTGCACCACCGCAGCCTGCGCCGCCCGCACCTGGGCGCGGGCCGAGACCACCGCGGCTTCGCCTGCCGTCACTGCGGCCGCATCCTGGTCGAGCTTGGATTGGGCCGCCATCTTGGCCTGGGCAAGCTCTCTGGTGCGCGCGAGCTGCTTGCGGTTGTAATCGAGGTCGGCCAGGCGCTGCGCCACCACCGCTTCGGCCGCCGCCTGATCGGCCTCACGCTGGGCGAGCGTGCCGCGGCTCGTCTCCAGGTCGCGCTTGGCGCGTTCCCACTGCGCCTGCGCCTCGCGCAATTGGGCCTCGAGCACGCTGGTATCGATCTGGGCCACGATCTGCCCTTCAGTGACGAGATCGCCCTCATCCACGGTGATGGAGGCGATGCGCCCGGCGATCTTGGCGGCAATGTTGACATCGGTCGCCTCGATCCGGCCGTTGCTCGATACTAGCCCGTCGTGTTGGCGCGAAGGTTCGACGCGCAGCCAGATCCAGAATCCAAGCGCGATGAGAAGCAGGATCAAGCCGATACGCGTGAGCCAAGGCTTCAGGGAAGTGTTCATGGACATGCCTGTAAAAAGGAAGGAGAGACGGCGATCGTCATGGACATGGCAAGGGTGCCGGCGTGATGGGTTCGTTATATAGCGGCATTCCGGGAGCGTCAACCCCGAGTCCTTTTTTCCTGCCGTCACGGCGTTGACATTCGCCCCAAATTCGTACACAATGCCGCTTCTTGCGGAGGGGTACCCAAGCGGTCAACGGGAGCAGACTGTAAATCTGCCGGCTCAGCCTTCGTAGGTTCGAATCCTACCCCCTCCAAGTGAATACGAAACCGGCTGCGGGTGTCGAGCGGGTGTAGCTCAATGGTAGAGCAGAAGCCTTCCAAGCTTAAGACGAGGGTTCGATTCCCTTCACCCGCTCCAGTTCGTCGGGCATTGCCCATGTAGCTCAGTGGTAGAGCACTCCCTTGGTAAGGGAGAGGTCACGTGTTCGATCCACGTCATGGGCACCAACCCTTACTGCGCCGTCGGCTGGGCCGTCGGTAGGCAGATTCGAGACGATAGGGGTCTTTCATGGCAAAAGCGAAGTTTGAGCGCACGAAG
>NZ_JSYB01000045.1:0-211 GCF_054823945.1 Tepidiphilus sp. HLB4
GCCTCCCCCGCGTGCGCGGGGATCGACCTTGGCGCACAAATACGGGCTGTCGAAGCGACGTGCCTCCCCCGCGTGCGCGGGGATCGACCACTCATGGCGGGCACGGTGCAGGTCGGCACCGTGCCTCCCCCGCGTGCGCGGGGATCGACCCTCGAGAAGATGGGCAAGTTCTACGACCGCAAGGCCTCCCCCGCGTGCGCGGGGATCGACC
>NZ_JSYB01000045.1:285-582 GCF_054823945.1 Tepidiphilus sp. HLB4
AGGCGCCATCCAGGGGATGCCGCGCAGGCCTCCCCCGCGTGCGCGGGGATCGACCTCGAGACCTTCGACGCGGACTTCGCCGCTACCGGCCTCCCCCGCGTGCGCGGGGATCGACCTCGTTCTCGGAATGAGGCACTAAACATGGGAGCGCCTCCCCCGCGTGCGCGGGGATCGACCCACCTGCGTGCCGTCGCCCAGCGTCATGAGCACGCCTCCCCCGCGTGCGCGGGGATCGACCCCTCATTTTTTGGCAGCCGCCGGCGACGTCTGGGCCTCCCCCGCGTGCGCGGGGATCGA
>NZ_JSYB01000045.1:592-769 GCF_054823945.1 Tepidiphilus sp. HLB4
CCGCCTGGCGGCATTCACCAACCGCCGGCCTCCCCCGCGTGCGCGGGGATCGACCCGTTGCTGCTGGTGGCGCGGCTGGTGGGGCCAACGCCTCCCCCGCGTGCGCGGGGATCGACCCCCGACCGACGTCAACGCACAGCGCGCCGCCGCGCCTCCCCCGCGTGCGCGGGGATCGAC
>NZ_JSYB01000046.1:0-2980 GCF_054823945.1 Tepidiphilus sp. HLB4
CTGTGTGAAGGGGTATCCCTGGCTGAATCCATAGGCCAGAGGAGGCGAACCCGGCGAACTGAACCATCTCAGTAGCCGGAGGAAAAGAAATCAACCGAGATTCCCCAAGTAGTGGCGAGCGAACGGGGAGTAGCCTGCACGACCAACCCAACGGCTCAGCAGAACGGCTCTGGAAAGACCGGCCACAGCGGGTGATAGCCCCGTATGCGAAAAGCCGTTGGGGGGTCTAAGCGTGCGACAAGTAGGGCGGGGCACGAGAAACCCTGTCCGAAGATGGGGGGACCATCCTCCAAGGCTAAATACTCGTGATCGACCGATAGTGAACCAGTACCGTGAGGGAAAGGCGAAAAGAACCCCGGCGAGGGGAGTGAAATAGAACCTGAAACCGCATGCATACAAACAGTGGGAGCTCCTTTAAGGAGTGACTGCGTACCTTTTGTATAATGGGTCAGCGACTTACGTTGCGTGGCGAGCTTAACCGAATAGGGGAGGCGAAGCGAAAGCGAGTCCGAACAGGGCGAACGAGTCGCGCGGCGTAGACCCGAAACCGGGTGATCTATCCATGGCCAGGGTGAAGGCACCCTAACCGGTGCTGGAGGCCCGAACCCACTACTGTTGCAAAAGTAGGGGATGAGCTGTGGATAGGGGTGAAAGGCTAAACAAACCCGGAAATAGCTGGTTCTCCCCGAAAGCTATTGAGGTAGCGCGTCGCATGGACACTTGCGGGGGTAGAGCACTGTCATCGTTGGGGGGGTCATTGCGATCTACCCCGCGATAGCAAACTCCGAATACCGCAAAGTGATGTGCGGCAGACAGACACCGGGTGCTAACGTCCGGTGTCAAGAGGGAAACAACCCAGACCGCCAGCTAAGGCCCCCAATGCGTGGCTAAGTGGGAAACGAAGTGGGAAGGCGAAGACAGCTAGGAGGTTGGCTTAGAAGCAGCCACCCTTTAAAGAAAGCGTAATAGCTCACTAGTCGAGTCGTCCTGCGCGGAAGATGTAACGGGGCTCAAGCCACGAGCCGAAGCTGCGGATGCGTGCCTCTCGAGGCACGCGTGGTAGGGGAGCGTTCGGTAAGCCTGCGAAGGTGGCCCGGGAGGGCTGCTGGAGGTATCCGAAGTGCGAATGCTGACATGAGTAGCGATAAAACGGGTGAAAAGCCCGTTCGCCGAAAGCCCAAGGTTTCCGACGCAACGTTCATCGGCGTCGGGTCAGTCGGCCCCTAAGGCGAGGCCGAAAGGCGTAGTCGATGGGAAACGGGTCAACATTCCCGTACCGTCGTGCAATGCGATGGGGGGACGAAGAAGGCTAAGTGGGTCGGGTGTTGGACGTCCCGATTCAAGCCCGTAGCCTGGCGCGGTAGGCAAATCCGCCGCGCTAGAGGTGAGAGGTGATGACGAGGGCAGCCCACGGGCGGCCCAAGCCACCGAGGCCCCGCTTCCAGGAAAAGCCCCTAAGCTTCAGTTGCACGATGACCGTACCGCAAACCGACACAGGTGGGCTGGTGTCAAAGCACCAAGGCGCTTGAGAGAACCCAGGAGAAGGAACTCGGCAAATTGACACCGTAACTTCGGGAGAAGGTGTGCCCCAAGTAGGTGAGTCTGCACGCCAGACGAGCCCAACGGGGTCGCAGAGAATCGGGGGCTGCGACTGTTTATTAAAAACACAGCACTCTGCCAAGACGAAAGTCGACGTATAGGGTGTGACGCCTGCCCGGTGCCGGAAGGTTAAGTGATGGGGTGCAAGCTCCTGATCGAAGCCCCGGTAAACGGCGGCCGTAACTATAACGGTCCTAAGGTAGCGAAATTCCTTGTCGGGTAAGTTCCGACCTGCACGAATGGCGTAACGATGGCCCCACTGTCTCCTCCTGGGACTCAGCGAAATTGAAATGGTTGTGAAGATGCAATCTCCCCGCGGCTAGACGGAAAGACCCCATGAACCTTTACTGCAGCTTTGCATTGGACTTTGATGTGGCCTGTGTAGGATAGGTGGGAGGCTGAGAAGCCGAGGCGCCAGCTTCGGTGGAGCCGCCCTTGAAATACCACCCTGGTCACCTCGAGGTTCTAACCGCGCACCGTACATCCGGTGCCGGGACCGTGCATGGCAGGCAGTTTGACTGGGGCGGTCTCCTCCCAAAAGGTAACGGAGGAGCACGAAGGTACGCTTGGCACGGTCGGAAATCGTGCTGTATGTGCAAGGGCATAAGCGTGCTTGACTGTGAGGCCCACAAGCCGAACAGGTGCGAAAGCAGGTCCTAGTGATCCGGTGGTTCTGTATGGAAGGGCCATCGCTCAACGGATAAAAGGTACTCTGGGGATAACAGGCTGATACCGCCCAAGAGTTCACATCGACGGCGGTGTTTGGCACCTCGATGTCGGCTCATCTCATCCTGGGGCTGTAGTCGGTCCCAAGGGTATGGCTGTTCGCCATTTAAAGAGGTACGTGAGCTGGGTTTAAAACGTCGTGAGACAGTTTGGTCCCTATCTGCCGTGGGCGCTGGAAGTTTGAGGGGATCTGCTCCTAGTACGAGAGGACCGGAGTGGACGCACCTCTGGTGTACCGGTTGTCACGCCAGTGGCACCGCCGGGTAGCTATGTGCGGAAGGAATAACCGCTGAAAGCATCTAAGCGGGAAATCCCCCCCAAGATGAGACTTCCCCGGGGGCTCGACCCCCCTGAAGGGCCGTGGAAGACCACCACGTCGATAGGGCGCAGGTGTAAGGCGGGTAACCGCTTGAGCTGAGCGCTACTAATTGCCCGTGCGGCTTGATCCTATAGCCGTGCCATGCACCCCACACACAACCCCCCCTTGCCCCGCTTGTTACCCCGTTATCGTCTGACGCCCATAGCGCGCCGGCCCCACGCCTTCCCATCCCGAACAGGACCGTGAAACGGCGCCGCGCCCATGATACTGGAGCTCCTGCCTCCGGGAAAGTCGGTCAGCGTCAGACGAACCCCTCAACAAAAACCCCCGCCGTAG
>NZ_JSYB01000047.1:0-37410 GCF_054823945.1 Tepidiphilus sp. HLB4
GGGGGTGTGTGAGCGGACATTTCGGCGCTACATTGCCCGCTACGAAGAGGAGGGGTTGGAGGGCCTGGTTGACCGGCGTCTGACGCAGGTCTCGCACCGCAAGGCGCCGGTCGATGAAGTGATGGCGCTGGTGGAGCGCTACCGTAGTCGGCATATGGGCTGGAACGTCAAGCACTTTCACGCCTGGTACCAGCGCGAGGGCGGCAAGCGCAGCTACACCTGGGTGAAGAACCGGTTACAGGAGGCCGGGGTGGTCGAGAAGGCCCCGGGCCGGGGCAAGCACCGCAAGCGGCGGGAGCGCGCCGCCTGGCCGGGGATGCTGTTGCATCAGGACGGCTCGCGGCACGAATGGGTGCCTGGGCAGTATTGGGATTTGATCGTCACCATGGATGATGCCACCAACGAGCACTACTCGATGTTCTTCGTCGAGGAGGAGGGGACGGCCTCCTCATTGCGCGGTGTCAAGGAAGTGATCGAGGCGCGGGGCCTGTTCTCTGCGCTCTACACCGATCGGGGCAGTCACTACTGGCATACGCCGCAGGCGGGCGGCAAGGTGGACAAGGTCCATCTCACCCAGTTCGGGCAGGCCATGGCGCGACTGGGCATCGAGATGATCCCGGCCTATTCTCCGGAGGCGCGAGGGCACTCGGAGCGGATGTTTCGCACGCATCAGGACCGGCTGCCCAAGGAGCTGGCAGCGGCCGGGATCACCGACATGGCGGCGGCCAATCGCTACTTGAAGGAAGTCTATCTGCCCGCGTTCAACGCCGAGTTCATGCAGCCGGCACAGGAGGAAGGATCGGCCTTCGTGGCCTGGATCGGGGATGAGCTCGACGACTTCCTGTGCGAGCAATACGAGCGGGTGGTGGGCAAGGACAATTGTGTCGCTTTCGAGGGGCTGAAGTTGCAAATCCCGCCGGATCGCTATCGCATGCACTACGTGAAGGTCAAGGTACGGGTGCATCGCTACCTGGACGGGCGGCTGGCGATCTTCCATGGCCCGAGAAGGCTCGCGCGCTACACGGCTGACGGTCAGCTGCAAACCCCCGAACTGCAGGTTGTCGCGTAGGTCCGCCGCGGCGCCTGCCGGGGAGGGAAGGCGCTCCGGGCTACGCCCTTCACGCCTTCCCTCCCCGGCTCGGAAAAGCGGACAGTTTATGTGCTACGAAACCGGACAGTTCTATTTGTTGACAACAGCTCGCGCCGGCCGAGCGCCTGGGCGCTACTTGCGCCACAGCCAGAAAAGCAGCGAGAGCAGCACCGAGACGAGGATGCTCGTGGTGAGGGGAAAGTAGAAGGTGAAGTTTTCGCGCTCGATGACGATGTCGCCGGGCAGGCGGCCGAAGGGAAAGCGCGACAGCCACGGCCAGAGCAGGGCCGCGAGCAGGAAGAGGATGCCGAGCAGGAAGAAGAATCGTTGCATCCCGGCCTCCCGGAGCGCGGGCAGACTGGCGGAGAGGGCGGGATTCGAACCCGCGTCAGGGTATTCCCCTGAACACGCTTTCCAGGCGTGCGATTTAAACCGCTCATCCACCTCTCCGGCAAGCGCGGTATTATACCCAGGTCCGGCACGAAATGCCAGGCCCCCCAGCCTGGCGGGCCGCTCTCTCGACGAAGGAGTCACCCCATGGGACACCGCCTCTCCAAGATCACCACCCGCACGGGCGACGACGGCACCACCGGCCTCGGGGACGGCTCGCGCGTGGCCAAGAGCAGCCGGCGCATCGAAGCGCTGGGCGAAGTGGACGAATTGAACGCCGTGCTCGGGCTGCTCGCGAGCGAAACCGCCGATGAAGACCTGCGCGCGGTGCTCGCCGAAATCCAGCACGCCCTGTTCGACCTGGGCGGGGAATTATGCCTGCCCGGCGCGGCCGTGCTCGGCGAGGCGCAGGTGGCGCGCCTCGAAGCGCTCGTCGAAGCCTACAACGCCGACCTCCCCCCGCTCAAGGAATTCATCCTGCCCGGCGGCTGCCGCGCGGCGGCGCTGGCGCACCTCGCCCGCACCGTCTGCCGCCGGGCCGAGCGCTCGGTGGTGGCGCTCGCCCAGGAAGAACCCCTGCACGCCGCCCCGCGGCGCTACCTCAACCGCCTCTCCGACCTCCTCTTCGTGCTCGCCCGCGTCTATAACCGCCGCGCCGGCGTACCCGACGAGCTGTGGCGGCGTGAGGGCAAAACGCCCAAGCCCCCGCGCGCGGGCGCCATGCCCCCCAACGGGAAAAATTCCTCAAGTCCCGCCGCATGATGCCGTAAACACTCCTACCAAACCCGGCAATCCACTCACGCAAGGAGAACCATCATGGCATCCGTCATCAACACCAACATCGCCTCGCTCAACGCGCAGAGGAACCTTCTGAAGAGCCAGAACGACATGCAGACCGCCATGCAGCGGCTCTCGTCGGGCCTGCGCATCAACTCGGCCAAGGACGACGCGGCGGGCCTGGCGATTTCCGACCGCATGACGGCGCAGATCAACGGCCTCAACCAAGCCACGCGCAACGCCAACGACGCCATGTCGATCGCCCAGGTGGCCGAAGGCGCACTGGGCGAAATCACCAACGCGCTGCAGCGCATCCGCGTGCTCGCGGTGCAGTCGGCCAACGATACCAACACTGCCACCGACCGCGCCTCGCTGCAGAAGGAGGTCAACCAGCTGCAGCAGGAAATCACGCGACTCGCCACCCAAACTTCGTTCAACGGCAAGAACCTGCTCGATGGCTCTTTCACCGGCCAGCAGTTCCAAGTAGGGGCTTACACCAACCAAACCATCGGTTTCTCCATCGGAGACTCTCGGGCCGCATCAATCGGCACCTACCAAATTTCGACCACCGGCTCCGCAGGGATCGAAGCCGCGGTTGCGGCCTCAGCCGGATATCCCACAGCGAACAACATGTCCGCTCAGGACATTACCATCCAAGGCCCGCGCGGCGAAGCCACGCTCTCCTCGGCAACCACCATCACCGCTGGCGTAACGGCCAAACAAATCGCTGATGCGGTCAATAGTCAAAGCGAGAAAACGGGCGTAACCGCCACCGCACGCACAACCGTAACGATGAGCTCCTTGGCTTCCGCAGGAACGGTCAGCTTTACTCTGCATGGAGCTAACGACAAAACCGCGCAGGTCACAGCCGACATCACCGACCCCAATGATTTGTCTGCACTGGCCAATGCGATCAACCAGACGACCGGCACCACCGGCGTATCCGCCTCCTTTGATAAAGAAACGGGCAAATTGACGCTGGTTCAGGCTGAAGGGTACGATATCGGGATCGAAGGGTTCAACAATAGCACCGGGGGCACGATCTCGGTCGCCGGAAGTGAGGGTAATGCGGTCAATTTGACGAGCGGAGGAGCTAATAGCACCCGCGTCGGTGGCGAAGTCACCTTCAATTCGTCCGGACCTTTCAGTGTCAGCGTCTCCGTGGCAGGAAAGTTGTTCGACGCAGCTGACACAGCCAATTACGGGGAGCTCAAATCGGTTGCGGACATCGACATCGGTACGCAGCAAGGCGCCAACGACGCGCTCAAGATCGTCGATGGGGCGCTGGCCTACGTCGATGACCTGCGCGCCGACCTCGGGGCGATCCAGAACCGCTTCAGCTCGGTGGTCTCGAGCAACTCGGTGACGAGCGAGAACGTGGCGGCCGCCCGGTCGCGGGTGCTGGATGCGGACTTCGCCGCCGAGACGGCGAACCTCTCGCGGGCGCAAATCCTGCAGCAGGCCGGCACCGCGATGCTCGCGCAGGCGAACGCCTCCACGCAGAACGTGCTCACGCTCCTGCGCTGATCGGGGCTTGACACGGGCGGCGCAGGGTCTAGCATGATCCTGACGCCGCCCGCTTTGCTTTGAAGGGGAAAGGTCATGAACGTCCCGATTTCTTCCGTGTCGCTACCGCAAGGCGCCGCGAGCACGGTAGTGACCGAGCCGCCGCGCGCACCGGCCCCGCCGAGCACGGCGGCCGATGCGGCAGGCGCGGCGCAGACGGCACAGAGCGGCGCGCCGTCGGCCGCAGGCAGCGCCACCACAGCCGCAACGTCTTCCGCGCCGGTCGATCGCGACACGCTGCAAGGCGCCGTCGACCGCGTGCAGAAAGCGGTGGAGACGCTCTCCAGCGCCGGCATCCAGTTCTCCATCGATCCTGATTTCAACCGGATGGTGGTGCAGGTGGTGGATACCTCCACCAAGGAAGTGATCCGGCAGATTCCGCCCAAGGAGATGCTGGAGATCGCCCAGGCGCTCGACAAGCTCCAGGGTCTGCTCGTGCATCAGAAAGCCTGAGGAGACAGCCATGGCCACGATCACTTCCAGCGGCATCGGTTCGGGGCTGGACATCAACGGCATCGTCGAGCAGCTGATGTCGATCGAGCGCCGGCCGATCGCCGCGCTCGAGCAGCGCAAGAGCACGGTACAGACGCAGGTCTCGGCCTTCGGTCAGGTGAAGTCGGCGCTGGCCACGCTGCAAGCGGTGGTGAAACGGCTCGACGATCCCAGCGTGCGCTTCGCCGCCACGGCGTCGGTGGGCGACGGGGCCGGATTCACCGCCACCGCGAGCGCCGGCGCCGCCACGGGCACCCACGAGATCGGCGTGCAACGGCTCGCCCAGGCGCAGCGCGTGGCCACCAGCGCTACGCAGACTTTCGACCCGAGCGCTGGCGGAACGCTCACCATCGGCGCTGGCGGCCAGAGCGTGCAGATCGATTTTGCCGCCGGCGGAACGCTCGAAGACCTGCGCACCGCCATCAACGACCAGGCCGGCTCCTTGGTGCGCGCCTCCATCGTCGACAACGGCGAGGCGAGGCAACTCGTGCTCACGGGCGCGCAGACCGGCGCGAGCCAGGCGTTCTCGCTCACGGGCACCGGGGGGCTCGAGGCGCTCACCTTCGACCCGAACGCTGCGGATCCGCCCACCGATCCGAGCAGTGGCCTCTATCTGGTGCAGGCGGCGCAGGACGCGCAGGTCACCTTCGACGGGCTCACCGTGACCCGTCCCTCGAACACGATCGAGGACCTCATCCCAGGCGTGACGATCGAGCTGCGCTCCGTGACCGACGAGCAGACGGCCCGGCTCACGGTGGAGCGCGACGATGCGGCGCTGAAGGAGGCGATGCAGTCCTTCGTCGAGGCCTACAACGCGGTGAACAACACCCTCTACACCCTTTCCTACTACGATCCGGAAACGAGAACGGCCGGGCCGTTGTCCGGCGACGCTTCGGTGCGCATGATCCAGAGCCAGCTGCGCAATTCCCTCAATTCGCTCACGGGTAGCGGGCCTTTGCGCAATTTCACCGATCTGGGGCTGAGCTTCGACGACAAAGGCACTTTGAGCCTGGATGAAGCCAAGTTCGCGCAGGCCCTGCAGAACGCGCCCGAGGCGGTGAACCAGATGCTGGTGGGCACGGATGCGCAGCCGGGGCTGGCGCGACGGCTCGCTCCGGTGCTCGAGGCCAACCTGCAAACGGGCGGGATGCTCGATGCGCGCGTGCAGGGGCTGACCGCCAGCGTGACGATGATCGATCGGCAGAGGGAGCGGCTCGAGTCTCAGCTCGGACGCATCGAGCAGAACTATCTACGGCAGTTCAACGCGATGGATGCGATCGTGGGACAGTACGCAAGCCTTGGCGGCTACCTGCAACAGCAGTTCGACGCCCTGCTGGCGAGTACGAAGAATTGATGCCGAGGAGAGAAGGCATGTTCAACCGGATGCGAGGCGCCAACGCCTATTCGCAAGTCAGCCTGGAGACCGCCGTGCAAAGCGCCGATCCGCACCAGCTCATCCTGATGCTCTACGACGGTGCGCTGATGGCGCTCGCGCAGGCCGTGGTCGCCATGGAGCAAAAAGACATCCCCAAGCGCGCTCAGTCCATCAGCCGGGCCATCGCCATCATCCATGACGGGCTGCACGCCTCGCTGGACGTGGAGAGCGGCGGCGAGCTGGGCGAGCGCCTCGCCGCCCTGTACGACTACATGGTGGAGCGCCTGACGCAGGCGAACGCCACCAACAACGCCGCGGCGGTGCAGGAGGTGAGCGGGCTGCTGCGCACCCTACGTGAGGCCTGGGCCGAGATGCCGCGCCAGCAGGCCGCGGCCACGGCGGGGTGAACCGATGACGACGCTTGCCGAAGAGGCGCCGTGGGCGGAGCTCGCGCGCGGCTGCGCGGCGCTCGCCGCCGCCGCCGAAGCGAACGACTGGGATCGCGCGGCGGCGCTGATGAGTGCGCTCGACGCCCTGACGACGGCTGACCGCGCCTGGTGCGCGACGCACGACCCGGCCTTGCCCGAGCGGCGGGCGGCGATCGTGGCGGCGCGCGCGTCGCTGGAGGCGGCCGGCGCACACTTGCTGCCGGCGCATGCGAGCCTGAAGAAACTGCTGCGCGCCTGGGGTGCGCTGCCGCCGACGTGAGCGCGCCGCTCCAGGGAGACGCTGAAGAAATGAGCGAGCACCGCGCAACGCAGCGATTCGCCCGCGCAGCCAATCATTCAGCGTTTCCCTAGGCGCCCGGAGGTGATGAGATGATCCCGCCAGACCTCGCTGCGCGGATACGCATGATGGTCGAGGCGGAGCTGCTACGCCCCGAGGCGCAGGTCGGCGGGGTGGAGCGCATCCGCCCCCTTCCGGAGCGCCTGCCGGAGGTGCTCCCGGGGCAGGTACTGCGCGCCACCATCCAGCGGCCGCTGCCCGAGGGCACCTACCAGGCGGTGGTAGCAGGGCGTGAAATGACGCTCGCGCTCGACCAGCCGGTGAAGAGCGGCGATACCCTGGAGCTGGTGGTCGAGCGGCAGGTAGGCGGCACCATTTACGCCCGCCGTCAGGAAGGGCAGGAAGGAGCGGATCGGAGCATAGCGGGCGCCTCGGCGCGCACCCAGCTCTCCTCGGCCGGCGAGCTTCTGCGGCAAGTGCTGACACAGCCCGCCCCGCAGCGCCTGCCCCTGCCTGCCGGCACGGAACGGGCCGCGCCACTGCTGCCCGCCCCGCCCCAATCGCCCGCGGAAGTACAGCGCCTGGCCACGGCGCTGCAAGACAGCGTGCAGCGCTCGGGGCTCTTCTACGAATCCCATCTGGCACGGTGGGTCCGGGGACAGTATCCGCTCGAATCCCTGCGCGCCGAGCCGCACAACCTCGTGGCGCGGGCAACACCGGCGGCTCCGAGCGCAGAAGCGCCGCCGTCGGGCTCCGCGCCTGCCGCTGCCGGTGCTGTTCCTCCTGCTTCCGGTGCCGCACCTGCCGCTGGTACCGCCTCCCTTGCGGCTGCCTCCGCCGCGCTTGGCGTTGCCGGCGAAGAGGTTTCGTCGGCCGAGCGTGCCGCGTTGGTAGCGGCCGCCGCGCCCTCCCCTTTACTGACCTGGCTCATGCGCAACGCCCCTGGCGCTGCCGGGCCGGGGAACGCCGAGCGGCTGCTCGCGGCCTTTCTCTCCGGGCAGATCCCTGCGTCCGGCGCCGAGGAGGCTGCGGCGCGCCCCGCCGTCGCGCCCGAGCGCGGCGCGCCCCCGGCCGGCGCAACGGCAGCGACCACGGCAAGCGAAGGCGCACAGGGCGCCCCTCCTGCGAGCGCCAGCGCCATTCCCGAACGGCTGGTGCCGATCGTGCAACATCAGCTCGACGCCCTGGCCACCCAGCAGCTGAACGTGCAGTTCGCCCCTTGGCCGGGTTTGCTCGTGCAGTGGCGCATCGAGGCGGAGGGAGAGCAGGACGGAAGGGCCGAAGGGGAGAAAGGCGAGGCGCCGGTGTGGCGCTCCACGCTGCGGCTGACCCTGCCCCGCCTGGGCGAGGTGACGGCGCAGCTGCAGTGGCAGCATGGAACGCTCGAATTGCGTCTCACGGCCAGCCAGGAAGCGGCTTTGACGCGGATGCGCGCCGCGGCGCCCATGCTGGCCTCGGCTTTGGAGGCGGACGGCATTCGCGTCACGAAGATCGAGGTCGCGGCGCAGGAGGGGATGGATGCAACCGAAGAATGAACGAGCGGAAACCGCGACGGGCGAGCGCCTCGCCGCGGTGGCGTTACGCTACGAGTCGGGCGAGCCTGCACCCCGGGTGGTCGCCAAGGGGCAGGGGCTGATCGCCGAGCAGATCCTCGAGCGCGCGCGCGAGGCGGGCGTGTATGTACACGAGTCGCCTGAGCTGCTCTCGTTGCTGATGAAGCTCGATCTGGACGAGCGCATTCCGCCCCAGCTCTACGTAGCGGTGGCGGAACTGCTCGCCTGGGTCTATCGACTGGAGCAGGAGGGCGGTGGCGGCAATCCCCTGCCTCCACGCGCTCCGCCGCCGGAAAGTATGCTATAACATGACCAGCCTGCCAACGATCTTGCTCCCTTCATGTCTTCCGCCCCCTTGCGCATCGAGCTCTACGATCCCGAGCGCCACCCCGATCTCCTCTTGCGCTCTCCTCGCGAGATCGCGTTTTTGCTGCGAAGCCTGGCGGAGCGTCGGGTTCAGCTGGGCATCTTTGCCGAGCGGCGTCATCTCTTCACGTCCGTGCTCCTGGATGTCACCGAGGAGCATCTCGTCCTCGACCCTTGTGGCGACGAGCAACTCAACCGCCTGGCAACGCAATGGGGCGTGATCTGCCAGGGCAAGCTCGAAGGGGTGACGGTGCAGTTTGCCTGCGCGCGGCTGGTGCGTGTCGAACATCAGGGCGTGATGGGCCTCGGCGCGCCTTTGCCCTCAACGGTGCTGCGCTTGCAGCGCCGGGAGTTCTTCCGCCTGCCGCCGCCCGTGCCTACGTGGTGGTGCGAGCTGCCATGGTCGGATCCGGCTTTTGCGCCCTTGCAGGCGGAGGAGCCCAAGCTGAAGCTGCGCGTCCTGGATTTGAGCGTGGGGGGCGTCGCCCTGCTCTTTCCGCCCGAGGTCCCCGCGCCCGCGCACGGCCACCAATTCGCCGGCGCCCGCCTCATACTGCCGCCCATGGATTGGCTAGAAACGGCCATGGAGGTGCGCAGCATCCTGCCGCTCGATACCCCCGGGCCGGCAAGGGTCGTTCCCACACGGGTGGGCTTTCGTTTCATCGGCATGCCCACGGCAGCGGCGAACCGCCTCTACCGCTTCCTCTTCGAATTGCAGCGGGAACAGCTGGCCGCACGACGCGGCACGTGACGTGATTCGTGTTTATTCTCATGGGCTCTAGACGATGTACACGCTGCGCTTCGCCAAATCCGCCGAGAAAGTCATCGCCCGGATGCCGCAAGGCGTGGCGCGCCGCATGATCGACGAACTCAAGGCCATTGCCGCCGATCCAACGATGTACCGTGGTGACTGGAAGCCCTTGTCCGGCTCACCCTTTTGGCGTTTACGCGTAGGCGACTGGAGGGCCATCTGCGACTTGCGTAATGCCGAACTCGTTTTGCTGGTGGTCAAAGTCGCACCACGAGGAGACGCATACAAATGAGCGTGCAAATCATTGAACTGGATGGAAAACCGGCTTTCGCCGTGGTGCCGGTGGCACAATGGAAGGCACTTTTGGAACGGCTGGAAGACCTGCAAGACGCTGTGGATGCCAGGGCTGCGGCAAACGAGGAGACGTTGCCTCTCGACTTCATCGAACGGCGGCTCGCTGGAGAATCGCCGTTCAAGCTATGGCGAGAGCATCGCGGGCTCACTCTAGAGGCGCTCGCCGACAGAGCGGGTTGCACGCCCCAGATGCTATCGATGATCGAGCGTGGTGAAACCAAACCTTCCGCCGATCTGTTGGCACGGCTTGCGAGCGCGCTCGGTTGCGACATGGACAGTCTCCAGTGCGACTGAGCGTTCGCAAGGGGAGCGCGTAACGCAGCAATCAGGCGGTGCAACCGAGTGGTTTACGCGCGCGATTGCGAGTCACACCGGTCACACCGGCATGTTCATGATGTCTTGGTAGGCGCTCACCAGGCGGTTGCGCACCTGCACCATCTGGTTGAAGGCGAGTGAAGCCTTTTCCAGGTCGATCATGACGTTTTGCAGGTCGACGTTGGGGTCGCCCGCGCTGAAGCGATCAGCTTGCTCGCGCGCCTGGCTCTGCGCCTGGCTCACGTCTTTGAGGGCGGAATCGAGCACGGAGGCGAAATCGACCTGCCCGGCTGCTTGCGGCGCTTCGGCGGCGGCTGGCTTGCCCTGGGCGAGCGCCTGGGCGCGCTGCATTTCGGCGAGCAGCTGGTTGATGCCGTTGGTGTCCATGCCATGCCTCCTGTTCTGCGGCGGCTGCGTTCATTCTAGCACTGTTCGTCGCCCGGGATCGCGTAGCCTTCGGCGCGGTAGCGCTGCAGTTTGTAGCGCAGCGTGCGCTCGGAGATGCCGAGCCGTTCCACCGCGCGCTTGCGCGATCCGCCCACTTCGCGCAGCACGCGCAGGATGTGCTCGCGCTCGCGCTCGCGCACCGTCTGGGCACCGCCCTCCTCTTCGTGCGCCACGGAAGCGGAGTTCGGCGCCGCGACTGCCGCTGCCCTCGGTTCTTGCGCTGCTCTGGCCTGCGAGCCCGCCCGGGCAGGCAGACAGGCGGTGAGCGCCGCAGCGTCGATCGCGTTGCCGGGAGCGAGGATGAGGGCGCGCTGCAAGGTGTTCTCCAGTTCGCGGACGTTGCCGGGCCAATCGTATTGAAGCAAGATTCGTGCCGCCTCGTCGGTGAGCGTGGCGCCGTTCTTGCCGAAACGCGCGCCGTGCACGGCGAGAAAGCGCTGCGCGAGCGGCAGGATGTCGCCGGGGCGTTCGCGCAGCGGCGAAATGCGCAAGGGGAAGACGGCGAGGCGGTAGTAGAGGTCCTGGCGAAAGCGCCCGGCGGCGACTTCCGCGGGCAGGTCGCGGTTGGTGGTGGCGAGGATGCGCACGTCGAGGGGAATCGGTTTGCGGCCGCCGAGGCGCTCGACTTCCTTTTCCTGCAGCACGCGCAGGAGCTTGGCCTGCAGCGCGAGCGGCATCTCGGAGATTTCGTCGAGCAGCAGCGTGCCGTGCTGCGCCTGCTCGAACTTGCCGGGCTGGGCGGTGCTCGCGCCGGTGAAGGCGCCTTTCTCGTGGCCGAAGAGGGTGGCTTCGAGCAGGTGCTCGGGGATGGCGGCGCAGTTGATGGCCACGAACGGCCCGTCGTGCCGCGGGGAGTGGCGGTGAATGAATCGGGCATAGACTTCCTTGCCTACGCCCGATTCGCCTTCGAGGAGCACCGTGGCGTCGGTCTGGGCCACGCGTTCGGCCAGTTGCAGCAGCTGGCGGCTGGCGGGGTCGGCGGCGACGAGTTCGTCGTCGCCTCCCGGCTGGGCGTACTTGCGCACGAGGGAGAGCAGCGCCGCCGGCTCGAAGGGCTTGAGGAGGAATTCGCAGGCGCCGCCGCGCATGGCGGCCACGGCGCTGGCGACGTCGCCATAGGCGGTCATGAGGGCGACCGGCAGCTGCGGCAGGCGCCGGCGCACCGCTTCGAGCACTTCGAGCCCATTCATGGGGGACATTTTGAGGTCGGTGAGCACCATGGCCACCGGCTCGCGCTCGAGGGCGGCGAGCGCCTCGGGGCCGGAACCGACGGCGATCGGCCGGTAGCCGCCCACTTCCAGGGTGAGCGCGACGGCGTCGCGCAGGTTCGCGTCGTCCTCGACGATGAGGATCGGCAGCGGTTCGCTCATGCGTCTGGCTCCATTGGCGGTGGGGAAAGCGGCAACGAGAGCACGAAGCGGCTGCCCTCGCCGGGGCGGGAGTAGGCTTCGATGTCGCCGCCGTGCGCGCGGGCCACGCCGCGGGCGATCGCCAGCCCCAGGCCCGTGCCTTCGCTGCGGGTGGTGAAGAACGGCTCGAAGATGCGCTCGAGCTTGTCGGCGGGGATGCCGGGGCCGTCGTCGCTCACGCCAAGACGCGCGCGCGCTCCTTCACGTTCCCCTTCGAGGCGTACCGTGCCGCCTTCGGGGATGGCCTGCAGGGCGTTTTCCAGCAGATTGGTGAGGGCGCCGGCGAGCGCCTTGGCGTCCCCCTGGACCCAGGCGCCGGCGAGCGGTTCGAGCCGCCCTTCGAGCCGGGCGCGTTTGGCCGCGGCGAGCGGTTCGAGTGCGTGCAGCGCGTCGCGGGCGAGCGTCTCCAGCGCCACCGGACCGCGCGCCCCGCCTTCGCCGCGGGCAAAGAGCAGCATGTCGCCGATGAGCCGTTCGAGGTGACGCAGCCGCTCCTGCGCCCGCTCGGCGAGCTGGGCGCGGCGCTCGGGCGGCAGTTCGCCGGCGGCGAGGTTGCCGACGTAGAGCATGGCGGCGGCAAGGGGCGTGCGCAGCTGGTGCGCGAGCGCCGCCACCATCTCGCCCATGGCGGCGAGCCGCAGGTTGCGCTCCATCGCCTGGCGCAGGCGGTGCGCCTCGGTGAGGTCGTGCAGCAGCAGCAGCCGCCCGCCGTGGGCGGCGAGATCGGCCCAGGAAAGATTGAGCCGGCGGGCCGTGCCCCCGGGCAAGGGTAACTCCACTTCCTGCGGCGTGTCGGTGGGCTGGAGCGTGGCGGCGAGTTCCGCCCACGCGCGCCCTTCGAGCTCGCGGCCGGGCCACAGCGCTCTGGCCGCCCGGTTCGCCTGCACGACGCGGTCCTGTCCGTCGAGCACCAGCACGCCGGCCGGCAGCGCCTGCAGCAGCACTTCGAGGCGCTCGGAGAGCATCTGGGCGCGCGCCTGTAGCGCCTCATAGGAGCGCGTGAGCGCGTCGGAGGCGCGGGCGAACTGTTCGAAGGCGCGCGCGAGCTGTTCGGGCGTGAGCGAGGCGGCGGAATCGGCGGTCATGGTTTTCCTACTATACGACAAAGCGGCGGCGGCAGGAATTGCCGGCGATTTTTGCCGTTATTTCCACGACGGCTTGCCGCCCGAGGCGCGATAATGCAGCCTGAGACCGTTGCCCTCGCGGCAGGAGACGACATCATGGCCGAGGCCGACACGACGCTGACCGCCCAAGCACCCGCGGCAACCCGCCTGCCGCCGGCGCTGGCGAACCTGCTCGAGCGCGTCAAGGCGCTTTCCCTGCAGCAGAAACTTGCCGCCGGCGCGGCGCTCGCGCTGGCGATCGCCCTCATCGTGGGGCTATTGCTGTGGTCCAAGCCCGCCGACTACGCCGTGCTCTTCTCCAATCTGGACGAGCGCGACGGCGGGGCGATCGTCACCACGCTGCAGCAGATGAACGTGCCGTATCGTTTTTCCGACAACGGCAGCGCCATCCTGGTGCCCTCTTCCCAGGTGCACGACCTGCGCCTGCGACTGGCGGCGCAGGGGCTGCCGCGCGGCGGCAACGTCGGTTTCGAGCTGATGGACAACCAGAAACTGGGCATCACCCAGTTCGCCGAGCAGATCAACTACCAGCGCGCGGTGGAAGGGGAGCTCGCGCGCACGATCCAAAACATTGGCGCGGTGTCGGCCGCGCGCGTGCATCTGGCCATTCCCAAGAAGACGGGTTTTCTGCGCGACAAGGAAAAGCCCTCGGCTTCCGTGATGGTCACGCTGCGGCCGGGGCGGGTGCTGGATGAAGCGCAGATTGCCGGCATCGTACACCTGGTGAGCTCGAGCGTGCCAGAGCTCACGCCCGATCGCGTCACCGTGGTCGACCAGTCGGGCAACCTCCTCACCCGCTCGCCGAACCAGAACAAGGGCGATCTTGATGCCAAGCAGTTGGCTTTCATCCAGGAGATGGAAGCGTCCTACGTTCGACGCGTCAAATCCATCCTCGAACCCATCGTCGGGGCGGGCAACTTCAAGGCGCAGGTGGCCGTGGACGTCGATTTCAACCAGACGGAACTCACGAGCGAATCCTACCGTCCCAATCCGGCGCCGGAACAGGCGATCCGCAGCCAGCACATCGAAGAGCGCTACGGCGGCGAGCAGGTGCCGCAGGGCGTGCCGGGCGCGCTCACCAACCAGCCGCCGGTGCCGGCCACCGCGCCCATCACCACGCCGGAAGTCGGACAGGGCGCTGCCGCCACCGCTGCCGGAGGCAAGCGCGAGCGCACCGCGACCATCAACTATGAGCTCGATCGCACGATCCAGCACACGAAAAAAGCGCTCGGCGAGGTGCGCCGCCTCACCGTGGCCGTGGTCATCAACCAGAAGACCGAGACCACGCGCGAAGGCGTCAAGACCATCCCTTCGGACGAAGAGCTCGCCCAGCTGGAGAAATTGGTGCAGAATGCAGTGGGGCTCAACCCGACGCGCGGCGACAGCATCACCGTCTCCGGGGCGCTCTTCGCCGGCAAGGTGGAAGAAATTCCTCCGCCCTGGTGGAAACGCCTGTGGAGCGATCCGGTCATGGTCGAGATCGTGCGCGAGGTGCTGCGCTACCTGCTGCTGGCCGTGGCCTTGGTGATCGTCTATTTCGGCGTGATCCGGCCGCTGGTGCGCACGGTCGCCACCAAGGCCGAAACGCCGGCGCCCGGCGCTCCCACCGCGGTGCCGCCGGCCGGCGCGGAGGAAGAAGAGGAAGGCGCGATCGTGCAGCTGGGCACGGTCAGGCCCGGCGATCCGTTCGAGCGCAAGGTGGCCGAGCTGCGGCGCATCGCCCAGAACAATCCCAAGCTGCTCGCCAACATGATCAAAGAGTGGCTCGGTACCGCGGAGAGACGCTGAGATGAGTGAAGATGCCGTCGAACGCGCCGCCTTGCTGCTGCTCACCCTGGGGCCGGCCGAGGCCGCCGAGGTGCTCAAGAACCTCGGTCCCAAGGAAGTGCAGAAACTGGGCACCGTCATGGCCGCGCTGCCGGCCAAACCGCGCGAGGAAGTAGAACCGGTGCTGGACGAGGCCATCGAATACGTGCAGCGCGGCGCTCCGATCGAACCCGATCCGGAGCAGATCCGCGAGATGCTCACCCAGGCGCTTGGCGACGACAAGGCAAGCCACATCATCGCCCGCATCATGCAGGGCTCGGACACCGCCGCGATCGAGAGCCTGAAGTGGCTCGATCCGGCCACCGCCGCCGATCTCATCAAGAACGAGCACCCGCAGATCATCGCCACCATCCTGGTGCACCTGGAATTCGACCAGGCGGCGGAGATCCTCAAGCACTTCCCGGAGCGGCTGCGCAACGAGGTGATCCTGCGCATCGCCACCCTCGAAGGCGTGCAGCCGCTGGCGCTCAAGGAGCTCAACGAGGCGCTGGGCAACCTGCTCGCCAATGCCGCCACGACCACCAAGAGCAAGGCGATGGGCGGGGTGCGGCACGTGGCCGAGATCCTCAACTTCGCCGGCGCACAGCTCGAGAACGAGGTCATCGAGGCGGTGCGCGAATACGATCCCGACCTGGCGCAGAAGATTCTCGACGAGATGTTCGTCTTCGAGAACCTCATCGACATGGACGATCGCAGCCTGCAGACGGTGCTGCGCGAGGTGCAGAACGACCAGCTGGTCATCGCCCTCAAGGGAGCCTCCCAGCAGCTGCGCGAGAAAGTCTTCAAGAACATGTCCCAGCGCGCCGCCGAGATGCTGCGCGAGGATCTGGAAGCGAAAGGGCCGGTGCGCGTCTCCGAAGTGGAGGCGGCGCAGAAGGAGATTCTCAAGATCGTGCGCCGTCTGGCCGAAGAAGGGCAGATCGTCCTGCCCGGCAAGGGCGGCGAAGAGGGGTTCGTGTGAGCCGGAGCGCGCGCTGAATGCCGATCGACCGCCATCAGGCCACCGGCCTCTACCGTCCCTGGCAGCCGCCTTCCTTCGACGAGGCGGAAAACCGGCGCGATCGACCATCGGTCGGCGCAGAAGCGACGCGCCAAGGGGTGCAGCTGCCCACGGTCGAGGAACTCGAGACCCTCTACGAACAAAGCCGCCGCGAAGGGTTCGCCGCCGGCCATGAGGAAGGGTTTGCCGCCGGCCGCGCCGAAGGGCTTGCCCAGGGGCAGGAAGAAGGTCGGCGCCAGGGCCATCAGGAGGGCTACGCCAAGGGCGAGGCCGAAGGGCGAACCCAAGGGGAAGCCCGGGCTCGGGCGCAGTACGAAGCGCAATGGCAGCAGCGCCTGGCGCTGGCCGCCTCCCTGATCGAAGGGCTGGAACATCTGGCGGAACGCACGCGCGAGACGCTCGCCGAGGAGATCGCCGCACTGGCCGTGGAAATCGCGCGACGCGTGCTGCAGGACGAGCTGCGCACCTCCCCCGAGCGCATCGTCTCCCTCGTGCGCCGCCTGCTCGAAGAAGACGGGGCGCCGCATCTCACGATCCGCCTCCACCCCGAAGATCTCCCTTTGGTCCGCGAAGCGCTCGAAGCGGAACTTGCCAAAGGCGGGCACCGGCTCGTTGCCGATGCCGCGATCGGGCGCGGCGGCTGCCTCGTCGAATCGGATTCCCACGTCGTCGATGCCACCGTGCCCACCCGCTGGCGCCGCCTCGTCGCCCGCCTCTGGCCCGAGAGCGCCAACTGGGAAGAAGAAACCGACGTGCCGGATGATGGCGGGGAAGGTACCCCATGAGTGAGGCCGAAACGCTCGTCCTCGACCCTTTGCGCCGGCGCCTGCGCACCTGGCGCGAGGCGCTGCGCCGCACGCCGGTGCTCACCCCGGCCGGGCGGCTGGTGCGCATCAACGGGCTGGTGATGGAGGCCATGGGCCTCAAGCTGCCGCTGGGCGCGAGCTGCCGCATCGAAACGCCCACCGGCGGCACCGTGGAAGCGGAAGTGGTGGGTTTTCAGGGGGACAAGCTCTTTCTCATGCCCACCGAGGAGGTCTATGGCCTCGCGCCCGGGGCGCGGGTCCTGCCGCCCGAACCGCCGCCCATTGCGCTGCACGCCGACGAGGTCCCCGAAGCCCCTTCGCCCGACCGTGCCAAGCACCTCCCCGCAGGCGAAGCGTTGCTGGGGCGCGTGGTCGATGCGGCGGGCCGTCCGCTCGATGGCAAGGGGCCGCTTGCCGGCGCCGCGTTGCGTCCGCTCTTCGCCCCGCCGATCAATCCGCTCGCGCGCACGCCCATCGACACGCCGCTCGACGTCGGCATCCGCGCGATCAATGCGCTGCTCACCGTCGGCCGCGGTCAGCGGCTGGGGCTTTTCGCCGGCTCGGGGGTAGGGAAATCGGTGCTCATCGGCATGATGGCGCGCTTCACCGTGGCCGAGGTGATCGTCGTGGGGCTCATCGGCGAGCGCGGCCGGGAAGTGAAGGAATTCATCGAACAGAACCTCGGCCCCGAGGGCTTGGCGCGGGCCGTGGTGGTGGCCGCGCCGGCCGACGTGAGCCCCCTGCTGCGGCTACAAGGGGCGGCTTACGCCACGGCGATCGCCGAGCAGTTTCGCGACGAGGGGCGCCACGTGCTCCTCATCATGGACTCCCTCACCCGCTACGCCATGGCCCAGCGCGAGATCGCGCTCGCCGTGGGCGAGCCGCCGGTGACCAAGGGTTATCCTCCCTCGGTGTTCGCCCGGCTACCCGCGCTCGTCGAACGGACCGGCAACGGCGCCGACGATCAGGGATCGATCACCGCCTTCTACACCGTGCTCACGGAAGGCGACGACCAGCAGGACCCGATCGCCGACGCCGCCCGCGCCATCCTCGACGGCCACTTCGTGCTCTCGCGCGCGCTCGCCGACAGCGGTCACTACCCCGCCATCGACATCGAACAATCCATCTCGCGCGTGATGCCGCAAGTGGTGAGCGAAGAGCACCTCGCACTCGCACGCCGCTTCAAGAAACTCTGGTCGCGCTACCAGCGCGCACGCGATCTCATCGCCGTGGGGGCCTACCAGCCCGGCGCCGACCCGGAACTCGACGAAGCGGTACGGCGCCAGCCGGCGATGGCCGCTTTCCTGCAGCAGGGCATGAACGAATCCGTGCCCTTTGCCGAGGCGCTCGACGGGCTGCGCCGCGTGCTCTCCTGAGCTTCGAGATCATGGCCGAGAACCGTTTTCGCCTGTTGAAAGAGCTGGTCCAGCGCGAGGAGGACGAGGCGGCCGAACGCATGGGCGCCTGCAGCCGACGCCAGCGCGAAGCGCAGGAAAAGCTCGCCCTGCTCGAACGTTTCCGCGACGAATACGAAGAAAGGCTGCGCCAGGCCCTGCGCGATGACGCCTCGCCCGAGCTGATCCTCAACCATCGCCGCTTCCTCGCCCGCCTCGACGACGCCCTGATCCTGCAGCGCGAGGAGCTTGCGCGCTGTGCGCAACGGCTGGAAGAGGCGCACCGCGCCTGGCAGGCCGTGCGCACGCGGCGACGCGCCTTCGAGGTGCTGGAAGCGCGCGCCGACGCCGAAGCGCTCGCCCAAGCCCAGCGACTGGCGCAGAAGATGCTGGACGAACATGCGTCCCAGAAACACCTCCGTCGCGCCCGTGAAGAAGGGGCTGACGAGCGCTGACCCTCAATCTGGCATCTTTATTGCTGTCTGCAAGGTGACCATTCCTTTCGCGAGGCCGTCATGAACCTGCAAACCGCCGTCTCTGCCCGCCTCGACCCGGTTTTAGGGGTGAACCCCCCGGGCAGCATACCGAGCTCCTCCGCCGCGGGCTCCTCCGACACCTTCGCCCGGCTCCTCGAGCGGCGTGTCCATGAGTCGCAAGGAACTTCATCCTCCGCCCCTGCGGCAGCGCCGGCTCCCGCCGAGACGGCGCAAACCGCGCCGGCCGAGGCGAGCGGGACGGCAAAATCCCCGCAGTCGTCCCAAGACGACGATCCTGCACCGACGCCCCCCGCGAAGGCCGAGACAGCGAAGGAGAAAGCCTCTCCTTCTGCCACGTCGGACAAGTCCGATTCCAAGAAAGAGAAGTCGGCGGAAGAACCTGGAACGGCGGCAGAAGTTGCCGCGCCTGCCGACGCGGCAGCGGCAGCCCTTGCCGCAGCCGCCATGCCGACGGCAGCGAGCGCGGGGCATTCCGAGGCGCTTCCCTCCGCGGACGGTGACGGAAAGCCCCTCTCTGCAGCGCGCGCTCCCGTCGTTTCCACTCTTGCCGCCACGAACGGCAGCGCCCAGCAGCAGACGAGCTCTACGGCCACGGATGCCGCCGCATTCCCCCCTTCCTCGGGCGCCGCCCCCGACGCGAATTTGGCACTGCCCAGCACCTCTTCGCCGACACCACCGAACGACGACGCTGCGGCCGCACCGACGGCTAGCGATAGCAACGCCGTGCCGGGCTCGCCTCTGGCGCTGCTGCGCGCGGCGCTCGAGAAACTATCCAACGCGCCCAAGGAAGGCGCCCAGACTCCTGAAGTAGGTCAAAGCGGCGAAGCCGCGTCCGCCGAATCCCCCGCCGAGGCCGGCGCCACCCTAAAAAATTCCCCCAGCGGGAAACATGACCCATCTCTGTTTCTCGATGCGGCCGCATCCGCCGCTCCCAGCGAAAAATCGCCAGCCGATGCCCTCAAACCCGAGAAAACGCTGACCAGTGAAACGCCGTCCTCCGTCCGCGCGGAACATGCCGATTCGACGCAAACCCCCTCCCCGACCGTACGCAGCGACGGATTCACGCCCAATCCTCACCTTTCGTCCCGAGCCGATGCTTCGGCGCCGACCGTACTCACTGTCCATACCCCGCCCGCGGACACGGATCGCTGGGCGAGCGAAACCACGCAACGCCTCGTCTGGGTGGCCGGCCGCGGCGAGACCAAGGCCGAATTGCAGCTCACCCCGCCCTCGCTGGGCAAGCTCGAAGTGACCTTGCAGCTCAACCACGACCAGCTCACCGCCCATTTCGTCGCCGCCAGCCAGGCCGCGCGCGACGCCCTCGAACACGCCCTGCCGCAACTGCGCGAACAGCTCGCCCAATCCGGTCTGTCGCTGGGCCAGACGAGCGTGAGTACGGGAGGGGAAGGCTCGAACGCGCAATCGCAGGAAGATCCCGCATCTGGCCGCCCACTGCCCGGCACGACGCCACGCGCGGGGGCCAATCCCGCTCCTCTTTCCTTGCAGGGCACGCGCGGCGGCTCCAGCCTGATCGATCACTACGCCTGAACGGGAATTGCGCCGGGGAAGGGGCGCTTTTCCGCCTTCGGTGGGGGATAATGTTTCGCTATCCTGTCTCTTGACGAGGGCAAGCGAGAAAACCCATGGCCAAACCGGAAGAAAAACCCGCCACCGAAGCCTCAGCCGAGCCGACTGCAGGCATGAGCAAGAAGGCCAAGCTGCTCATCCTCGTGCTCGTCGTCCTTCTCGCTCTTTCCTTGGCGGCAGCAGGCGCCCTTACGCTGCTCCTCATCAAGCAGCGCGCGGCCGCATCGAGTGAAAACGACACCGCACATGCGGCCGCCACCGCCCAACCCGGCAACCCACCCCCCGTCGTGGTCACCCCCGGGGTCCCGCCGGTCTTCGTCACCCTCGATCCCTTCGTCGTCAACCTCGCGCCCGGCGAAGGCGAACGCTACCTGCAGACCATCATCGTCCTGCGGCTGGCCGATGCGAAGTTCGACCCCGTCCTCAAGCAATATCTCCCGGAAGTGCAGCATCGCATCAACCTGTTGCTATCGAGCAAACTCCCTTCGGAGCTCGTCACCCCGCAAGGGCGCGAGCAGCTCGCGCGCGAGCTCACCGACGAGATCAACCGCGTGCTCGGCTATCCCCCTCCGCCTCCCGGCCAGCAAGCGCTGGGGCCGACCGGCCCGGTGCAAGCCGTGCTCTTCCGCTCCTTCATCATCCAGTAACCGTGACGGACGCATACCATGGTCGGCGGCGGCGAGTTCCTCACCCAGAAAGAAGTCGATGAACTTCTGAGGGATGTCACCGGGGAGAGCGAAGAACCGGAGACTGCTCCGCAGGAAGAAGGCGGCATCCGCCCCTACAACCTCGCCACGCAGGAGCGCATCGTACGCGGGCGCATGCCCACGCTCGAGCTCATCAACGAGCGTTTCGCCCGCAACCTGCGCATCGGACTCTTCAACTACATCCGGCGCAACGTCGAAGTGGCCGTGGGCGCGCTGCACGTGCAGAAATACGCCGAGTTCCTGCGCAACCTCGTCATCCCCTCCAACCTCAATCTGGTGCAGCTGAAGCCCTTCCGCGGCACGGGGTTGATCGTGATGGAGCCCAACCTCATCTTCCTCGTGGTCGACCTCCTCTTCGGCGGCGACGGGCGCTTTCGCACCCGCATCGAAGGGCGCGACTTCAGCCCCACCGAGCAGCGCATCATCCTGGGACTGCTCAACGTGATCTTCGAGGAGTACCAGAAATCCTGGGCGCCGGTCTATAAGATCGAGCTCAACTACGTGCGCTCGGAGATGAACCCGCAGTTTGCCAACATCGCCACGCCCTCCGAGATCGTCGTCACTTCCCAGTTCGCCCTGGATTTCGGCATCGGCCAGGCGAACCTGCTGCTGTGCTGGCCCTACTCCATGCTCGAACCGGTACGCGATCTCCTCTACTCGACCATGCAGAGCGACCAGATGACGCAGGACACGCGCTGGACGCGCAACCTCGGCCGGCGTCTGATGGAAGCGGAAGTCGAACTGCGCGCCGAGCTGGGCTACGCCGACATGACCTTGGGCGATCTGGTCGAGCTGCGCGTGGGCGACGTCATCCCGCTCGACATTCCCGAGCTCACCACCCTCTTCTGCGAGAACATCCCGGTGTTGCGTGGCCGCTACGGCACACGCGAAGGGCATTACGCGCTCGAGGTCGACCACTTCGTCGCCGAAGAAGAACCGGAAGAGGAAGAAGCCTCCGCCCCGCCACCGACCCTGACGGGAACGGCTTCCTCAACCCCCTCCTGATCCCCGTGCGAGGATTCTCCCCATGGCCGAAAACGACACCCCGCAGGAAGAAGACAAGGTCAGCGCTGAAGACTGGGCTGCGGCCATGCAGCAGCAACAGGCCCAGACCGGCGAAGGCGGCGCCGCCACCCCTGAAGACGAATGGGCGGCGGCGCTCGCCGAGCAGGCGCAGCACGACGCCGAGATGGCGCGCGTGGCCCAAGAGCTCAAGCAGGCGAGCGACCCCTACCAGGCCAAGCCGGCCAAGGATCTCTTCCCCGAATTCGGCACCGGCGGCAGCGAGACCGACAAGCTCAACGACTTCAAGCTGATCCTCGACATCCCGGTGCGCGTCACCGTGGAGCTGGGGCGCACGAAACTCGCGATCCGCGACGTGCTGCAACTGGCGCACGGCTCGGTGATCGAGCTCGAAGGGCTTGCCGGCGAGCCGATGGACGTGCTCGTCAATGGCACGCTCATCGCCCAGGGCGAAGTGGTCGTGGTCAACGAAAAATTCGGCATCCGCCTCACCGACATCATCACGCCGGCCGAGCGGATGCGCAAGCTGCGCCAGCACGGCTGAAGCGGCGAGGCATGGCGCCTCGCCATGGTGGCGTCACGCCGTAAGGAGCAGCCGGTTCATGCGCTGCACGAAGGCCGCCGGATCTTCCAGCTTGCCGCCCTCGGCGAGCAGCGCTTCTTCATAGAGGAGCAGCGCCCACTCGGCAAAGTCTTCGTCGGGAGCTGCCTGCAGCTTTGCGATCACCGGGTGCGTCGGATTGAGCTCGAGGATGGGCTTGTGCGCCGGCGCGTCCTGCCCGAGCTCGCGCAGCAGCCGCGCAAGCTGCATCCCCGGCTCGTGCTCCTCGACCACCAGGCAGGCGGGCGCCTCGGTGAGCCGCGAGGAAACCCGCACCGCCTTGACGCGCTCGCCCAAGGCCGCCTGCAGCCGCTCGAGGAGCGGCTTGAGCCGCTCGTCGGCCTCCTCGCGCGCTTTTTTCTCCTCTTCCGAGAGCAGCGCCGCGTCCATCTCGCCCTTGGCCACCGACGCCAGGGGCTTGCCCTTGTACTCGGGCAGATAGGCCACCCACCATTCGTCGATGCGGTCGGTCAGCAGCAGCACCTCGACCCCCTTTTTGCGGAAAGCCTCGAGGTGCGGACTGTGGCGCGCCGCGGCGAAGGATTCGGCCGTGAGGTAGTAGATGCGCTCCTGACCCGGCTTCATGCGCCCCAGATAGTCGTCGAGCGAGACCGTCTCTTCGGGCGAGTCGCTGTGGGTAGACGCGAAGCGCAGGAGCGCGGCGATGCGCTCGCGGTTGGCCGGATCCTCGATGATGCCTTCCTTGAGCACGCGGCCGAATTCGCGCCAGAAGCGGGCGTATTTCTCCGGCTCGTTCTTGGCGAGCTGCTCGAGTAGCCCCAGCACCCGCTTGGTGACGCCGGCGCGGATCGCCTCGATCTCGCGCGAATCCTGCAGCATCTCGCGCGAGACGTTGAGCGGCAGGTCGGCCGCGTCGACCACCCCGCGCACGAAGCGCAGGTAGCGCGGCAGCAGCCGCTCGGCATCCTCCAGCACGAAGACGCGCCGCACGTAGAGCTTGAGCCCATGGCGCGGCGTGCGCTCGAAGAGGTCGAACGGCGCGCGCTGCGGCAGGTAGAGGAGCATCGTGTATTCGTGCCGCCCCTCCACCTTGGCATGCACCCAGGAAAGCGGCGCCTCGAAGTCGTGCGCCACGTGTTTGTAGAATTCGACGTATTCCTCCTCCGCGATCTCCTGCTTGGGGCGGGCCCACAGGGCGGAGGCGCGATTGACCTGCTCCCATTCCTCTTCCTTGACGAGCTCGCCGCGGCCCTCGTCCCAGCGCTCCTTGCGCATCAGGATGGGCCAGAGGATGTGATCGGAATACTTGCGGATGAGCTCGCGCAGCCGCACCCCCGAGAGAAACTCGTCTTCGCCCTCGCGCAGGTGCAGCACCACCTCGGTGCCCCGCTCGGGACGTTCGATCTCGGTCACTTCGAAGGTGCCGGCGGCATCCCCCGTCATGGCGCATTCCCACAGCACGCCGGCGCTCGCTGGCAGCCCGGCGCGGCGCGAGCGCACGGTGACGCGATCGGCCACGATGAAGGCGGAGTAGAAACCGACGCCGAACTGCCCGATCAGGCGCGCATCGGCCTGCCCCTCGGCGCCGAGCCTTTGCAGGAACTCGCGCGTGCCCGACTTGGCGATGGTGCCCAGATGCGCCACCGCCTCCTCGCGGCTCATGCCGATGCCGTTGTCGCGTATCGTCACGGTGCGCGCGTCGCGGTCGTAGTCGATCCAGATTTTGAGCTCGCCGTCGCCCTCGAAGAGCTCGGGATGCTGCGCCACCTCGAAGCGCAGCTTGTCGCAGGCATCCGAGGCGTTCGAGACGAGCTCGCGCAGGAAGATTTCTTTGTTCGAGTAGAGCGAATGCACCACCAGGTGCAGAAGCTGCTGCACCTCGGCCTGGAATTCCATCTTCTGGCGCGTTGCGCCGTTCGTTTCAGCCATCGTTTCACCCCTGTCGCTCGTCGTTCGGAACTCCTTCGTTTCTGGGCATAGAGAGGGAAATTTTCAAGAGGAGGCTTCATAGCGGATGTCGACGATCTCCAGCTCGCGCACGCCGCCCGGCGTGGGAATGCGCACCACCTCCCCCAGCTCGGCCTTGAGTAGCCCCCGCGCGAGCGGCGCGATCCAGCTCACTTTGCCTTTGCCCGCATCGGCCTCGTCGACCCCGACGATCTGCCAGGTCTCCTCCGTCTCGGTATCCAGATCGCGGACCGTCACCGTCGCCCCGAAGAAGACGCGGTCGGTCTGCGTCTGCTCGCGGGGATCGACCACCACGGCCGATTCCAAGCGTTTGGTGAGGTAGCGCAGCCGCCGGTCGATCTCGCGCAGGCGCCGCTTGCCATAGATGTAGTCGCCATTCTCGGAACGGTCGCCGTTGCTCGCCGCCCAGGCCACCGTCTCGACGAGCTGCGGGCGCTCAACCTTGACGAGCCGTTCGAACTCCTCGCGCAAGGCGCGATGACCCGCCGGCGTCATGTAGTTCTTGAAGCCGGGAAAGCTTTGTACCTCGACGAGTTCCTCGTCCTCGTCGACCTCGCTCTCGCGCACGAAGGCCTTGCTCATGCGTGCTCCTCCTGAAGCGTCAAGAAAAACGGTAAAGTATAGTCTTCGATTCTGCCGGAGGGTTCCACCATGACGTTCCCCACCGATCCGCTCGTCGTCCTCATCCACGGCGCCGGGCACGACCGGCGCATCTGGTGGGCCGTCACCCTGGGACTGAGCCGGCTGGGCTGGCAGGTGAGCGCCCCCGATCTGCCCGGCCACGGCGCCGACGAGCGCGCGCCCTGCCCCACCATCGAGGAATACGCGGCGGCGCTCGCCGCCGGGCTCGATGCCGAGCGTCCCGTCGTTGCCGTGGGTCACAGCATGGGTTCGCTCGTGGCGCTGGAACTCGCCGCGCGGCTGGGCGAGCGCTGCCGTGGGCTCGCGCTCATCGGCACGGCGCTGCCGATGGCGGTGAGCCCAGAATTGCTCGAGCGCGCCGCCGAGCCGCGCGCCGCCTGCCAGATGATGGAACCGTGGGCATTCGGTGCCCGCGCCCGGGGAACGGGGCTGCCGCGGGCGGTGCAGGAACTCGTGCTGGAACAGCGCCCCGGCGTGCTCGCCAACGACCTGCGCGCCTGCCATGCCTACGCCGCGGAACCGGCACTGGAGCGTGCCAAAGGGATGAGCGCGCCGGCGCTCTTCCTCACCGGGGCACAAGACCGCATGACGCCCGTCAAGGCCGCGACCCGTCTTTGGGAAACGCTCGCGCGGCGCGAAGCCGCCTGTACCTGGCACACCCTGCCCGGCGTGGGGCACACGCCCATGCTGGAAGCGCCGCTTGCGCTGCGCTGGCTGCTGCACCGGTTCCTACGCCGCTGCCGCTGAGCCGATCGCTGCGTTTCAGAATTCGAGATCGAGCACGATGGGCTGATGGTCGGAGGCGGCCGTGTCCCGCACCACGAAAAAATCCCGCACGGCCGGGCGTAGCGCCGCGCTCACCCAGGCGTAGTCGCAGCAGTAAGGGTGATCGGGCCATTCGGCCCCGTGCAGCCCCACCGTGTGCTCGTGCGGCGCTTCGCCATGCACCAGGCGCCAGGCGTCGAACCACAGACCGCTTTCCTCGAGCAACCGGTATTCCTCGTCTTCGGGAGCGAAGTTCCCGTCCCCGAGCCACACCGCCTCCGCCGGCCGCGGCCAAGCGCGGAAGGTCGCTTCTTCCTCGTCCCCGCCGCCCTGCGGCCAGGCGAGGATTTCCCGCTGATGTTCGACGAGGGCTTGCACCTGCGCCAGGCGCTGACGCCGCGAGTAGTATTCCAAATGGCTCGTCGCTACCCGCAGCCGCCGCTCGCCCACCCGCACCACCGCCTCGAGCAGCACGCGCGGCATGCACTTGTCGGTCTCCGGCGGCGGATAGGGCAGACTCACGCGCTGCACCTGCTCCACCGGCAGACGGCTGCCCAGCCAATTGCCGAAGAGCGCCCGGCCGCCGTGGGCGCGCGGCACGTCGAGCGCCGGGGCGTAGAAGCCGTGATACTCCGGTAGCGCACCGCGCAGGATGGCCGGTCCGTCCTCACCGCGCGAACCGGGCAGCTCGTCGAAGCGGCTCGCCACTTCCTGCAGGCAGATCACGTCCGCGTCGAAGGCGCGCAGCGCCGCAAGCAGGCGCGCCCAATCCACCCGCCCGTCCGCCCCCCGCCCCCATTGAACGTTCCAGCTGACGATGCGCATTTTTCCTCCTAACCGGTCACCGTCGGGTTGGTCTGCACGGCGGCGATGTAGGTCATCAGGGCGACGGTATCCTCGGGTGTGAGATCGACGAACTCGATGCCGTAGCCCTTGGCTCCCTCCAGGGTGCGATCGTCGATCTCGCGCATCGAACGCACGATGGCCGGCACCGCCAGGATGATCTCCGTGCCAGAGATCTCCAGCTTGAACTTGATCTGGATGCGCTGCCCGACCTTCAGCGGATGGCGCGTGGCCAGCAACCCTCCGCCCACCGACAGATCGAGGATGACCCCACCGAAGGCCTGGTTGTCGTCGGAGACCACCGCCGCCACCAGGCGCACGGGGACACGCTCGCTGCGCCGCAGCCGCACCGCCACCACCTCCAGCGGATAGGTCAGATGCAGATGCGGGTAGGGGCGCGAGGCATTGACCAGCACGGAGGAAGGGAAGACGAAGGCGTAGGAGCCGACGCTGCCGCGTACCTGCAAGGCGGTGCCATCGGGCACGAAGAGCGGCAATCCGCCGCGCTCCAGAGCGTCGACGATCACCGACTTGCCGCGCAGCGAACCAATGTAGCGCACGAAATAGCGATCCTCTTCCCGGCCCAGCTGGATCTGAAGGACGGTACCGGGCAGCAGGCGCAACTCCTCGAAGTTCAGGCGAAGGGCATTGTTCTTGCCCGGTTCCTCCTCCCGTTCCACCACGTTCAAGGCCGCACCGATCGCCTGGCGGAAACGCTCGTCGGTACTCAGATTGCGTTCCGCCCCCTGGCGCAGGAGTTTTTCCTTCTCCTCGGCCGAAGCGATCACATGCCCTTTCGCCAGCAAGAGGCGGCCTTGCCGGTCGAAGACGTCGAACGGGATCGGCTTACCGACCAGAAATTCGCTGGGACGGACGGGAACACGAAGCACCTGGGATCTCCTCTGAGCCGCGGGCACGCATGAACGACGGGCGGCTCATTCTAACGCGGGGCGATCACGCCGAAGCGCCCGCTGCCGTGCCTTTTTCGCCCTCGGCCGGCAGATAGAGGCCAAGCAGATACCAGTCCGGACCGGGGCGGGAGGTAAACTCCGGCCCCACGCCCTGCAGGCGCCCCTTGGCATCGATCGCCAGCAGCAGATTCCCCCGGCCAGAAAACTGCTCCTGGTAGGCTTCGAAAGCAAATGCCTCGCTCAAGCGCGTGGCATAGATCTTTGCGCCGCGCTCGAAGAGCGCCAGCAGTTCGGCCAAACCGGCTTCCTTCCCGGCCAGAAGACGGGCATAGCGAGGATCGGCCACCTGCTGCCCCTTCTTCGCCACCTCTTCGGGCGTGAGCACGACGTAGACGTTGCCCCGCCCGAATTCGCGCTGGTAGCGTACCGCCGCCAGTGCGTTCAGTTCCGGATACGGCGACATCGCCAGCAGATAGCCCACGCCGACCAGATCGAGCCGCCGGTCGGCTTCCTTCGAGACCACGTTACCGAAGAACGTCTCCAGCCCCGCCATGCGCGCCTCGCGCACCAGGGCATAATCGGTGTCGGCCACGATCACCCGAAAGCCCAGCCGGGTGAGCGCAAGACCCAGCTCCCGTCCCAGGCGATGCGCCCCCACGATCAGCACCCCGCGCGCCTGCGGTTCCGCCACCCCCAGACGTTGCGCCGCCAGTCGGGCCGTGCCGCCAGCAAAGAGCACCGTGCCGATGATGACGGCAAAGGTGAGCGGCACCAGCACCTCCGCCCCCGGGTGCCCCAGCTCACGCAAGCGCAGCGCAAAGAGCGCCGACACCGCCGCGGCCACGATCCCGCGCGGCCCGATCCAGGCGATCAGCGCCTTCTCCTGCCACCTCAGCCCGCTCCCCCAGGTCGACGCCCATACCTTGAGCGGCTGGGCCACGAACTGGATCGCCATGAAGACCAGCACCACTCCCTTGCCGACCTCGGCGAGCTGCGCCACGTCCAGGCGCGCCGCCAGGACGATGAAGAGTACCGAAATGAGAAGGATGGTGAGCGTCTCCTTGAACGAGAGGATGTCCTCCAGAGGCACCCCTTTCATGTTGGCCAGGCGCATGCCCATCACCGTCACCGCCAACAATCCCGCCTCGTGGGCGAGCAGGTTGGAGGCGGTGAAGACCCCCACCACGAAAGCGAGCACGATGACGCTGTCAAGGTAATCGGGCACCAGGTAGCGGCGCAATATCCGTCCCAGCGCCTCGGCCGCGATCCAGCCGGTGGCGAACCCCACGCCCACCGCCTTGACGAACACCCACAGCGCCGACCAGGCCGGCAGATCGGGCAGCGCTCGGCTGACGAGAAACTGATAGACCAGCACCGCCGCCAGCGCCCCGATCGGGTCGATCACGATCCCCTCCCAGCGCAGCACCGTGGCCACCTTGTCGCTGGGACGCACGAAGCGCAGCAGCGGCACGATCACCGTGGGCCCCGTCACCATCACCAAAGCCCCAAAGAGCGCCGCCAACCCCCAATCGAGGTCCACGAACAGGTGGGCCGCCACGGCCGCCACCGCCCAGGTCAGCAACGCCCCGAGGCTCACCAGGCGCAATACCACCGTACTCATGCCCCGCAGCTCGCTGAAGCGCAGGGTGAGGCTGCCCTCGAACAGGATCACCGCCACCGCCAGCGACACCGCAGGAAAAAGCACCGGGCCGAAGAGGCGATCCGGATCGATCCAGCCCAATCCCGGGCCGGCCGCAAGCCCCACGGCCAGCAAAAAGACGATCGCCGGCACCTGGGTGCGCCACGCCGCCCACTGCGCCGCCGCGCCGGCGACGACGATGAAAGCAAGCGTAAACAAGATATTCTCGTTCACCGATCTTTTCTCCCGGGTTCGAAGCGTTCCCCATTATAAATGGTCGAAGGAACCGACCCGCTTGACCAAAGCCCACCGAGCCGCTAACGTTACGGGTTTACCCGATCCTTGCACGGATCATCCCTACGAGGTACCCCCCCATGCTCCTCACCGGCGCCGAAATCGTCGTCCAGTGCCTGCAGCGCGAAAACGTCAAATACGTCTTCGGCTACCCCGGCGGCGCGGTCCTGCATATCTACGATGCCTTCTTTCAGCAAGACCAGATCCGTCACGTGCTCGTGCGCCACGAGCAGGCCGCGGTGCATGCCGCCGACGGCTACGCGCGCGCAAGCGGCGAAGTGGGCGTGGCGCTCGTCACCTCCGGGCCCGGGGCCACCAACGCCGTCACCGGCATCGCCACCGCCTACGGCGATTCCATCCCGGTGGTGATCCTCTCCGGCCAGGTCCCTACCGCCATGATCGGGCAGGACGCCTTCCAGGAAGTCGACACGGTGGGCATCACCCGCCCCTGCGTCAAGCACAACTTCCTCGTCAAGGACGTCGCCGAGCTCGCCGAAACGATCAAAAAGGCGTTTCACATTGCCCGCACCGGCCGCCCCGGGCCGGTGCTCGTCGACATCCCCAAGGACGTCTCGGCCGCCAAGTGTGTGTTCCACTACCCCGAGACGGTGTCGATGCGCTCCTACAACCCCGTCGTCAAAGGGCACCAGGGACAGATCCGCAAAGCCGTCAAGGCGCTGCGCGAGGCCAAGCGCCCCATCCTCTACGCCGGCGGCGGCGTGATCCTCGCCGATGCCGCCGACGAGCTCACGGCGCTCGCCCGACGGCTGGGGGCCCCGGTCACCACCACACTCATGGCGCTGGGTGCCTACCCCGCGAGCGACCGCCAATTCCTCGGCATGCCCGGCATGCACGGCACCTATGAAGCCAACCTCGCCCTGCACCACGCCGACGTCGTGCTCGCCGTGGGCGCGCGCTTCGACGACCGCGTCATCGGCAGCCCCGAGCACTTCGCCAGCGAACCGCGCACCATCATCCACATCGACATCGACCCTTCCTCCATCAGCAAGCGCGTCAAGGCCGACCTGCCCATCGTGGGCGACGTGCGCCACGTGCTCGCCGACTTCCTGCGCATCCTCGACGAAGAAGGCCTCACTGCCCCCCGCGAGACGCTCGCCCCCTGGTGGGAGCGCATCGAGCAGTGGCGCGCCCGGCGCTGCCTCGCCTACGAGCAGCCCGCCGATGGCCCGATCAAGCCGCAATACGTGATCGACACGCTGTGGAAAGTGACGAAGGGCGAAGCCATCGTCACCTCCGACGTGGGGCAGCACCAAATGTGGGCGGCGCAATACTACCGCTTCGATCATCCGCGCCGCTGGCTCAATTCCGGCGGACTGGGCACCATGGGCGTGGGTCTGCCCTACGCCATGGGCGCGCGCTTCGCCCGGCCCGACGCGCCGGTGGTGTGCGTCACGGGCGAAGCCTCCATCCAGATGTGCATCCAGGAACTGTCCACCTGCAAGCAGTTCCGCCTGCCGCTCAAGATCGTCAATCTCAACAACGGCTACCTCGGCATGGTACGGCAGTGGCAAGAGCTCTTCCACGGCGGGCGCTATTCCGAATCCTACATGGACTCCCTGCCCGATTTCGCCGCGCTCGCCCGCGCCTACGGCCACGTCGGCATCCGCGTGGATCGCCCCGCCGATCTCCAGCCGGCGCTCGAGCGCGCTTTCACCGAGCACGCCAATGAACTCGTCTTTCTCGACGTGCGCATCGATCCGCGCGAGAACGTCTACCCCATGATCCAGGGCGGCAAGGGGCTCACCGAGATGATCCTCTCGGCCAACGACCTCTGACCCACGGCACAGGAACGAATGCCATGAGACACCTCATCTCCGTGCTGATCGAAAACGAATCCGGGGCGCTGTCGCGCGTGGCCGGCCTCTTCTCCGCGCGCGGCTACAACATCGAATCGCTCACCGTCGCGCCCACCGAAGACCCCTCGCTGTCGCGCATGACCATCATCACCAGCGGCTCGGACGAGATCATCGAGCAGATCACCAAGCAGCTCAACAAGCTCATCGAGACGGTCAAGGTGGTCGATCTCTCGGAAGCGCCGCACCTCGAACGCGAACTGATGCTGCTCAAGGTGCGCGCCACGGGCAAGGACCGCGAAGAGATGAAGCGCATGACCGACATCTTCCGCGCGCGCATCGTAGACGTCACCGACACCACCTACGTCATCGAGCTCACCGGCAACCAGGGCAAGCTCGACGCCTTCATCCAGGCGATCGACCCGGCGCTCATCCTCGAGGCCGTGCGTAGCGGCGTGTGCGGCATCGGTCGCGGCGAGCGCGTGCTGCGCGCCTGATTCTTTCATCACCACAACGACGAAAAAGGAAACGCCATGAAAGTGTATTACGACAAGGACGCCGACCTCTCGCTCATCAAGGGCAAGGCAGTCACCATCGTCGGCTATGGCTCCCAAGGCCATGCGCACGCGCTCAACCTGCGCGACTCGGGCGTAAACGTCACCGTGGGGCTTCGCCGCGGCGGCAGTTCCTGGCGCAAGGCCGAAGCCGCGGGGCTCACCGTCAAGGAAGTGGGCGAAGCGGTCAAAGGGGCGGATCTGGTGATGATCCTGCTGCCCGACGAGACCCAGCCCGAAGTCTATACGCGCGACATCGAACCCAATCTCAAGCAGGGCGCGGCGCTCGCTTTCGCCCACGGCTTCAACATCCACTACAACCAGATCGTGCCGCGCGCCGACCTCGACGTCATCATGGTCGCCCCCAAAGGGCCAGGCCACACTGTGCGCTCCGAATACGTCCGCGGCGGCGGCGTGCCCACGCTCATCGCCGTGCATCAGGACGTCTCCGGCAAGGCGCGCGATTTGGCGCTCTCCTACGCCGCGGCCAACGGCGGCACCAAGGGTGGCGTGATCGAGACCACTTTCCGCGAAGAGACCGAGACCGACCTCTTCGGCGAGCAGGCCGTGCTCTGCGGCGGGGCGGTGGAACTCGTCAAGATGGGCTTCGAGACGCTGGTCGAAGCCGGCTACGCCCCCGAGATGGCCTACTTCGAGTGCCTGCACGAGCTCAAGCTCATCGTCGACCTCATGTACGAGGGCGGCATCGCCAACATGAACTACTCGATCTCCAACAACGCCGAATTCGGCGAGTACACCACCGGCCCAGAAGTCATCAACGAGCACTCGCGTGCCGCCATGCGCCGTGCGCTCGAGCGCATCCGCAACGGCGAGTACGCCAAGCAGTTCATCCTCGAGGGCAAGCTCAACTACCCCAGCATGACGGCGCGCCGGCGGCTCATCGCCGAGCACCCCATCGAACAGGTGGGCGCCAAGCTGCGTGCGATGATGCCGTGGCTCGCCAAGAACAAGCTGGTCGACCAGAGCAAGAACTAACCACAGCGCCAGGCGGCGTCGCACCCCTGAGGCGCCGCCTCCACCCACAGGCGCTCGCCGCGGGCGCACAGCCACGCATCCCCCAGGGGAAAGCGCCGGACGCCGCCCCCATGAGATGCCGCCTGGCGCAGCCCCTCTTCCAGACGCCGTTGGGTCGGCGGCAGAGCCGGTAGCCGCAACGTCGCCCAGCGTACCAAATTCTTCTGCCGGTGGAGCGGTAGCCGGAAAAACTCCGCCCAATCCCAGCCGCCCTGCGGATGGCGCACCCGTTCGTCGTCGAGCGCGGCCAGGTCGTCCAGTCCCTGCTGCGCCTCGGCCATGGTTTCGGCGGTACGGGCGAGCACGGTACGCACGCCCGGCAGGCGCGCCTCCAGCCGCGGCAGGATGTCGCCGCGCAGCCAGTTACGGGTGAAGTCGGCGCTCATATTCGACGGATCTTCGACCCAGCTCAAACCGCGTTCTTGCGCCCAGGCGATGAGTGTCTCTTTGGGCAGATCGAGGAAAGGGCGCAGCCACCACGGCGCCGCCGCCCCGGCCAAGGGCGCCGGCGCGATCTGTCGCATCGCCGCGAGCCCCGTCACCCCGGAGCCGCGCAGCAGGCGAAAAAGCACCGTCTCGGCCTGATCGTCGCGGTGCTGCGCCAGCACCAGCGCATCGCCCGGCACGGCGGCGAGCGCGCGCAGACGCGCCGAGCGCGCCGCCGCTTCCAGCCCCTTGCCGTCCGGCTGCACGCGCACGTACGCCACCTGCAGCGGTACGCCGAGCGCGGCGCAGTGCGAGCGCACCGCCTCGACCCAGGCATCGGCCTGAACGAGGAGCCCATGGTGCACGTGCACCGCCCTCAGCTCCAGCGGAAATTCGCCGCGCGCCTCGGCCAGCGCGTGCAGCAGCACGGTGGAGTCGACCCCGCCGGAGCACCCCAGCACGAGCCGCAGCGGCTGCGAGGGCCCCCGCGCCGCCAGCGCTTCGATCGCCTTGAAGATCGCCGCGGAGACCGGCTCGCGTTCAGGTGCGCTCGACGAAACGGCCATAGGACGCCAGACGCTGCTGCCGGCGTTCCACCAGCGCCTCGGGCGCGAGCCCTTCGAGCCCGGCGAGCGCCTGCTGCAGATGCCCTTTGAGGATCTCGGCCATCTGCTCCGGTTCGCGGTGCGCCCCGCCCACCGGTTCCGGCACGATGCCGTCGATCAGCCCCAAGGACAAGAGCTTGGGCGCGGTGATACCCAAAATCTCGGCCGCCTCGGGCGCCTTCTCCGCGCTCTTCCACAGGATGGAGGCGCAGCCTTCGGGCGAGATCACCGAATAGACGGCGTGCTGCAGCATGAGCACCGCGTCCCCCACGGCGATCGCCAGCGCCCCGCCCGAGCCGCCTTCGCCGATCACGGTGACGACCACGGGCACGCGCAGCATGGCCATCTCGTAGAGATTGCGCCCGATCGCCTCCGACTGCCCCCGCTCCTCGGCGTCGATCCCGGGATAGGCCCCGGGGGTATCGACGAAGGTGAACACCGGCAGACCGAACTTCTCGGCGAGTTTCATCAGGCGCAGCGCCTTGCGATAGCCTTCGGGCCGAGGCATGCCGAAGTTGCGCGCGATCTTCTCCTTGGTGTCGCGCCCTTTCTGGTGGCCGATCACCATGCACGGCCGCCCGTCGAAGCGCGCAAGGCCCCCGACGATCGCCTTGTCGTCGGCGAAATGCCTATCGCCGTGCAACTCCTCGAAGTCGGTGAAGATGCGCGCCACGTAATCGAGCGTATAGGGGCGCAGCGGATGGCGCGCCACCTGCGTCGTCTGCCAGGCATCGAGCCTGGCGTAGAGCTCCTCGAGCTGCTTGCGCGCCTTCTTCTCCAGCCGCTCGATCTCCTCGCTGATGTCGACGGCGGAAGCGTCGTGCGCATAGCGCAGCTCGCCGATCTTCTCCTCCAGCTCGGCCACCGAGCGCTCGAATTCGAGAAAGATGCGTTTCATCACCTGCGTCCCGACCTGAGAAGAGGGAATTTTACCCGAAGGCCACCGCCAGGGCCGGAAAATTGAAAAGGGCGCCTACGCGCCCCTTTCCCGACGGACGGAATCAGTACGCCCGGATCACTCCTCGCCGTTGAACACGCCGAGCAGCTGCAGCAGGCTGGTAAAGAGGTTGAAGATCGTCACGTAGAGCGAGACGGTCGCCAGGATGTAGTTGGTCTCGCCGCCGCGCACGATCTGGCTGGTCTCATAGAGGATCAGGCCAGACATGAGCAGCACGAACATGGCCGACACTGCCAGCGACAGCCCCGGCATCTGGAAGAAGATCGCCCCCAGCCCGGCGAGGAAAGCCACCAGGATGCCGACGAAGAGGAACCCTCCCATGAAGGAAAAATCCCGCTTCGAGATCGTGGCGTAGGCCGAAAGCCCCAGGAAGATGGCCGCCGTGCCGCCGAAAGCCTGCATCACGATGGCCGGGCCGTTGGGCAGCGCCAGATAGGCCGAAAGGATCGGCCCCAAGGTATAACCCATGAAACCGGTGAGCGCAAAGACGGCGAGGATGCCGCTTGCCCGGTTGGCAAGTTTGTGCACAAGAAAGAGGAGCCCAAAATAGCCCACCAGGGTGATGATGACTCCCGGATGCGGCAGCCGCAGCGCCATGGCCGCGCCCGCGGTGAGCGCCGAAAACGCCAGGGTGAGTGCGAGCAGCACATAGGTGTTGCGCAGCACCCGGTTCGTGGCCGGCAGCGCCTCGCCCCGCGCTTGCGCCCAGGAGACGGCCCGCGCCTGCGCGGCGTCGTTCCAGCGTTCATCGATTCGTTGCATCATCTACCTCCTTCAGAAAATCCACGTCTCACGCTGGCAGCGGCACGGTCTGCGGGCGGGCGAAGCGGCGTTCGAGCACCCGCTGCACGCGCTTCACCGCCCGTTCGACCGCCAGCTGCGCCACGCGCTCGGTAACCGCGAACACCACCTGCGGCCGCTGCCGCAGGCGCATCTGCACCACGCAACGCTTGGCCCAGGCGCCGGTTTCGTCGCGCACGTCCACCAGCTTCACCCGCGCCCAGGTCACGCGGTCGCGGAAGCGGCGAATCGCCCCGGAAAAACGGTTTGCCAGCTCCTCCTTGTCGATCTCATGGCACGTCTGACCTTCGCAAACGAGTTCCAGTTTCATCGCGAACCTCCTTGTTCTTGTCGTGGCTTCGAATTTTCATTGTAGAACAAAGATGCTCAGATAAAATCAGAAAAACATTGCAGATCGTTTCGGAGAATTCGAATGATCAACCTCAAACAACTGCACCACTTCTGGCTCGTCGGGCGCACCGGCAGCATCCAGCGCGCCGCCGAAACGAGCGGCCTCACCCCCCAGACCATCTCGGGGCAGATCGGCGTGCTCGAAGGCGCGATCGGCCGCCGTTTGCTGCGCCGCAAAGGGCGCGGCATCGAGCTCACCGAGGCGGGCAGAATCGCGCTGCGCTACGCCGAACAGATCTTCCGGCTCGCCGAAGAAATGGAAGCGGCACTCACGCGCGAAGACGAACAGCCCACCCTACCCTATCGTCTGGGGCTGCTCGACATCGTGCCGAAGTCGCTCGCCGCCCTGCTGCTCGAGCCGGTGCTCGAACACCAGCCGAGACTGCGCCTGAGCGTGATCGAAGACCCTTTGCCACGGCTACTGAGCGAACTCATGCTCGGGCGGCTCGACGCCCTCATCACCGACGGGCCGCCCCCCGCGCAGCTCGGCAACAAACTGCAATGCCGGCTGCTGATCGAATCCCGGCTCGCCATCTATGCCCGGCCCGGGCTTAGCCTGGCAGGGCCCCTGCCGCAGGCGCTCGGCGGCGCCCCCTTGCTGCTGCCCGGCGAGAGCGCCGTAACGCGCCTCGCGCTGCTGCAACTCTTCGACGAGCACCACGTCACACCGCACATCGTGGGGGAATTCGACGACAGCGCCCTCATGCGCACGCTGGCAGAGAACGGGGCGGGAATCCTGCCTGCCCCGGCCATTCTCGAATCGACGCTATGCGAGCGCGACGCCCTGCGCTGCCTCGGCATCTTGCCCCACATTACCGAACGCTACTATCTGGTGACCCTCGAGCGCAAATGGCATCACCCCGGCAACGCGGCGCTGCTGCGCCGCTTCGCCCAGGATCACCAACTGGATTCGCCGCCCGCGGCGCCGCGCCCGGGATCCGCAGCGCCTTCGGCCCCCCAGCCCTGATCCCCGACGGGAATCTCGATCTTTTCCAGGTCGATCTTCTCCGCCTTGGAGAAACTCATCGTCACCAGGCTCGGGAAGACGATCAACAAGCCCACCATCACCAGCTGCAGGACGAGGAAGGGAATCGCTCCCCAGTAGATCTCGGCGGTGGAGACGCCGCGGATCTTCTTGCCGGTGACCGCATCGACGTATTCGCCTGCCGGCGCCACGCTGCGCAAGAAGAAGAGCGCAAAGCCGAAAGGCGGGTGCATGAAGGAAGTCTGCATCACCATGGCGATGAGCACGCCGAACCAGATGAGATCGATTCCCAGGGCGCTCGCCGCCGGTCCGAGCAGCGGGATGACGATGAAGGCGAGCTCGAAATAGTCGAGGAAGAAGGCGAGCACGAAGACGAAGAGCGCGGCGAAGATGAGGAATCCCACCTGTCCGCCGGGCAGCTGCGTGAGCAGGTGCTGCACCCAATGGCTGCCGCCCACCCCCTGGAAAGTAAGGTTGAAGAGCGTCGAGCCGATGAGGATGAACATGACGAAGGAAGAAAGCGTCGTCGTGCCTTTGAGCGCCTGAATCAGCAGCGCCCGGTCGAGCCGTTTGCGCGCCCAGGCAAGCAGCATCGCCCCCACCGCCCCCATCGCCCCCCCTTCGGTGGGCGTGGCCACGCCG
>NZ_JSYB01000048.1:0-27085 GCF_054823945.1 Tepidiphilus sp. HLB4
AGGTCGATGAATTACTTTCGGCCGTCATCGGTTACACTCGGATTCGCGGCGCGCATCGCGGCGCGCCGGAACCGTCATCCGTGAAAGGAAACCCATGTACGCCAAACTCCGCACTCCCGTCCGGGCCGCCGTCCTCGGCCTCGGGCTCGTTGCCCTGCCCGCCCTGGCGCAGAACGTGGCCAAGGTCAATGGCCAGCCCATCCCCCAGATCTACATGGACGTGATCGTCAAGGAACAGGTCGCCCAGGGGCTGCCCGACAACGAGCAGCTGCGCCAGGCGGTCAAGGACGAGCTCATCCGCCGCGCCGTCATCGCCGAGCAAGCGAAGAAGGCGGGGCTCGACAAGAGCCCCGAAGTGAAGGCCGAGATGGAGCTCGCCCGTCAGGGCGTGCTCGTGCGCGCCTACCTCAAGGATTTCGTCGCCAAGAATCCCGTGAGCGAAGAAGAGATCAAGAACGCCTACGAGAAGATCAAGACGATGTACTCGGGCAACGAACTCCACACGCGCCACATCCTGGTGGAGAAAGAGGACGAAGCCAAGGACATCATCGCCAAGCTCAACAAAGGCACTTCGTGGGATGAGCTGGCCAAGCAGTCGAAAGACACCGGCAGCAAGGACAAAGGAGGCGATCTCGGCTGGGTGACGCCCGACATGTTCGTGCCCGACTTCGGCACGGCGCTGGGCAAGATGCAGAAGGGCGAGACCTCCAAGACCCCGGTCAAGACCCAGTTCGGCTACCACGTGATCCGCGTCGACGACGTGCGCCCGCAAACCCCGCCGCCGCTCGAGCAGATCCGGCCGCAGATCGAGCAGCAGCTGCAGCAGCAGAAGATCCAGAAGCACCTCGAAGAGCTGGTCGCGAAAGCGAAAGTGGAATAAGAAAGAAGCAAGGGGTGCCCCTGCTCCTTGCAGGAAGCCCCCTGCGCCACTTCAGCGGCCGATCAGCCCGCGAAAGATCTCCTTCACCGCCGGCACCACCGGCGGCTGTTCTTCTTGCACCTGCCCTTCTTCCGGTGGCGCAAGCCGCCGGCGGATCGCCTCCTTGGCGAAATCCCGGGCCAGTTCCTCGGTCACCACCCGGTAGGCGGGCGAAGCGAGCGGCCCCGTCACTTCCAGCGGAATCGGCAGCCCGAGCAGGACGGCGAGCGGTCCGTCTTGCTGCACTTCGGGCGTGGCGGTCAATCGCACCCGCAGGCGGTAATCGAGCTCCGAACGGATCAGATCCACGCGACCGGCCCCCTCGGCGGTGAAGAGCGCCGTGCGGCCGAAGAGGTCGTCGTTGCGCAGCACGCCGCCAGCCAGCACCCCGCTGCCGGAGAGTTCCTCGAACGGCGTGCGGTCCCCTCCTCCGCCGCCGGCCGGCCGCTCGCCGCGCAGCACGGCCGAAGCGTCGCGCAACAGGCGTTCGACGTCCACCCCCAGCACGGCTCCGTCACGCACCCGTGCGCGCAGCGTGCCCTGGGCCGAGCGCAGCGCCTCGTTGGCCGTCAGCCCCCGTCCGCGCAAGGCGAAATCGACGCTCCCTTGGCCGGTGAGCGAAGATTTGCCGTACACGGCGGTAAGCAGCCGCGCCACGTCGACCCCCTCGAGCCGCCCCTCCGTTTGCCAGTGAGGCGACCCGGCGAGATCGTCCAGGTTTGCCTGAAGGCGCAGGGCTCCGCCGTAGGCGCTTCCGCTGAGCGTCGTCTCCACGCGATCGCCCGGCAGATCCGCCCCCAACCGCCCTTGCAGCGCGACCTCGTCCACGCTGAGCTCGAGCGCGTCCAGGTGCAGCGCGGCGGCGTCGGCCAGCACGTCGGAAGACAGGCGCACCCGACGCAGAGCCGACGACGGCAGATCGAGCGCCACGCCCTGCGCCTCGAGCCAGGCGCGAAGATCGAACTCCGGCACTTCCAGCCGCCCCACCCAGCGCGGCGCGCGCGGCCACTGCTCCAGCCGGCCGGCCAGGCTCATCTGGCTGCGCTCAGACAGCGCCAGGGTCGCTTTCAGCGGCACCGCTGCCTCGGACACCACCGGCCCGGCCTCGAGCGCGAGCGGCCCGAGGCGAAACGGCTGCTCGCGCCCCGCCCCATACCACAGGACATACGCCTCGCGCACCGACACGCGGCCCAAAGCAAGCGGCAGGGCGGCCGCCCTCGCCCCCGCCGGCTCGGCCGCAGGCGCGGGTTCGGCCTCGGCTCCGGACGCCGCGGCCACGGACGTCGGGCGGTCGAACCGCCAGTTCTGCCGCCCGTCGGAGCGGCGCTCGAGGTGCAGGCGCACGCCTTCCAGCGTGAGCGTATCCACCTCGATCCGGCGGGAGAACAAGGCCAAAAGATCCACCCCAAGCGCGAGCCGATCGATCTCGGCCAGGGCGGGGGAGGAGAACCCCGGCGGGTTGCCCAGGCGCACCGTCTGCGCTTCGAGCGCAAGGCGGGGCCAGAGCGCGAGCTGCAGCTCACCGTGCACCTCGAGGGAACGCCCCAGGTGGGCCTGCGCCCAGCGGTCGATCTCGTCGCGGTAACGCGCCGCATCGAAAGTGGCCACGAACACCGCTAGCGCAGCCACGGCGACGGCAACGAGCACGAGTACGCCAAGGAGCAGGCGTTTCACCATGAGATTTCCCCGCTGCTACCCAGACTCAGAACATCTCCTCGTCGAGCGCCAGCACACCGGCCGCGCCTTCGGTGACCGTCATCCCCAGCGCCGGGGCGCGGGCGAGCACATGGTCGGCATAGAAGCGCGCCGTGCCGATCTTGGCGCGATAAAACGCCTCGTCTCCCCCGCCTTCGGCCAGGCGCTTGGCCGCCACCAGCGCCGACAGACCGAGCTGCCAGCCACCGCAGACGATGCCGAAGAGTTCGAGCAGCGGCACCGAAACCGCATGGGCCGCTTTTGGGTTGGACCCGTAGGTCTCGAGGATGTAGGCCACGCCTTTTTCCAGGGCATCGATGCCGGCGCCAAGCCGGCGCGCGAGCACGCCGAAGTCTTCGCCCGGCTGCGCGCGCAGTTTCTCCGCCGCCAGCCGCATCTCTTCGATGAGCCCCCGGGCGATGACGCCGCCGTTGCGGGCGATCTTGCGGCCGATGAGGTCGTTGGACTGGATCGCGGTGGTTCCTTCGTAGATGGGGGTGATGCGCGCGTCGCGGTAGTGCTGCGCCGCCCCCGTCTCCTCGATGAAGCCCATGCCGCCGTGCACCTGGACGCCGAGCGAGGCGATGGTCACCGAGTTCTCGGTGCACCAGCCCTTGACCACCGGGGTCATGAGCTCGACGAAGCCGCGGCTGCGCTGGCGCACCGATTCGTCCGGATGGTGGTGCGCCAGATCGAACGCCGCCCCCACCGTATAGGCGAGCGCACGCATGGCCTCGGTCTGTGATTTCATCAGCATCAGCATGCGCCGCACGTCGGGGTGGCGGATGATGGGCACGCGCGGCCCGCTCTTGACACCGACCTCGAACCCCTGGATGCGCTCCTTGGCGTAGGAGAGCGCCTTTTGATAGGCGCGCTCGGACAGCGCCAGCCCTTCGAGGCCGACGGCGAAGCGCGCCTCGTTCATCATGATGAACATGTATTCGAGGCCGCGGTTGGGCTCGCCCACCAGGGTGCCGACCGCGCCGCCGTGGTCACCGAAGGAGAGCACGCAGGTGGGGCTGGCGTGGATGCCGAGCTTGTGCTCGATGGAGACGCAGCGCACGTCGTTGCGCGCCCCCAGGCTGCCGTCGGCATTGACGAGGAATTTCGGCACGACGAAGAGCGAGATGCCCTTCACCCCCTCGGGCGCGCCGGGCAGACGCGCGAGCACGAGATGCACGATGTTCTCGGCCAGGTCGTGTTCGCCGTAGGTGATGAAGATCTTCTGCCCGTAGAGCTTGTAGGTGCCGTCGCCCACCGGCTCGGCGCGGGTGCGCACCGCCGAGAGGTCGGAACCGGCCTGCGGCTCGGTGAGGTTCATGGTTCCGGTCCACTCGCCGCTCACCATCTTGGGCAGATACATTTTCTTCTGCTCGGGCGAGCCGCACAGCATGAGGGCCTCGATCGCCCCCTGGGTGAGCATGGGGCACAGCGAGAAGGCGAGGTTCGAGCCTTTCCACAGCTCCATCACGGCAGTGGCCACCACTTTGGGCAATCCTTGCCCGCCGAACTCGGGCGAGCGGGCAAGCGCCGTCCAGCCGGCCTCGCGAAAAGCGGTGTAGGCCTCTTTCCAGCCGGGCGCCGTCTTCACTTCGCCGTCCTGCCACACGGCGCCGTGCACGTCGCCGACCCGGTTCAAGGGGGCGAGCACCTCCTCGGCGAACTTGCCACCCTCTTCGAGGATGGCCGCCACCACGTCGGGGCTCGCCTCCTCGCACTGCGGCAGGCGCGCGATCTGCTCGAGGCCGATCAGCTCTTCGAGCACGAAACGCATGTCTTTCAGCGGGGCACGATATTCACTCATGGATTACTCCTACAGGGTTTTCGTCGTTCGAATCCCGGAGCCTGGGCTCCGGTACCTGTTCCCTTTCCACCCCGGTCGAATGCCGGCTTCGTTTTTTCATTTGTTTTTCAGGTATCGGGCATCGTCGAAAGCCGCCACCCAGTCAGGACGATAGACCACGAACATCGTGATCACCACCCCACTGAGCCACGATTCGGCAAAGCCCATGAGCACAAAATAAGGTGCCCAATCTTGCAGCAGGTGCTCCAGCGTATAGGCGCCAACTCCCCACAATACCAGGATGGCGAGCGCCCCTTCGGCGAGCAGCGTCAATCCCGACCCGAAGAAGGCCACCACGAAGATGAACACGAAAAAATGCGCCGGTAAGAATCGCGCGACGAAGCGGCGCCAGGCATCGGCAAAGATCACCGGCCAGACCGCCGTCACGAGAAAATTGAGCGCATAGGCCGGTGCATCGAACGCCCCATTGGCGCACACCACGGCGAGGGCCAAGCCGAGCGCCAGGGTGGCGAGCGGCGCCCCCAGCGAGAGCGTGGCGGCCATCGCCCCGAGCACATGAAACGTAAGCCCCGCTTCGATGCCGGCGCGAATGCTCCACAGCAACGCCAGCCCCAGCGCCCAGCCCGCGACGAGATGGAAACGCCGGTCGTCCTTGAGCGCTTGCCAAGGGGTGTGGCGAGCGCTGCGCCAAAGCCACAGCCCCGCCAGCACCCAGGAACCGGCGATCCATTCTGCGGAAAAGAGCGCCGAAGGCAGGTTCATCTCGCGCCGTGTCGCTCACAGTTTCTGCGTCAGCTCCGGCACCGCCTGGAAGAGATCGGCCACCAGGCCGTAATCGGCCACCTGGAAGATGGGCGCTTCGGGATCCTTGTTGATCGCCACGATCACCTTGGAATCCTTCATGCCGGCCAGGTGCTGGATGGCCCCGGAGATGCCGATGGCGACGTAGAGCTCGGGCGCGACGATCTTGCCCGTCTGCCCGACCTGATAGTCGTTGGGCGCATAGCCCGCGTCCACGGCGGCGCGCGAGGCGCCGATGGCCGCGCCGAGCTTGTCGGCGAGCGGCTCGAGTACCTCGTGGAATTTCTCCGCACTGCCCAGACCGCGCCCACCGGAGACGATGATGCGGGCGTTCGTCAGTTCGGGGCGCGCCGACTTGGTCACTTCCCGGCCGACCACCTTGGTGGGCCCCGGCTCGGCGATGGCCTCGATCGCCTCGATGGGGGCGTTTCCGCCCTCCCCCACGGCGTCGAACGCGGTGCCGCGCACGGTGATCACCTTGATCGGATCGCCCGAGCGCACGGTGGCGAGCGCGTTGCCGGCGTAGATCGGGCGCACGAAGGTGTCGGCGTCGATCACCTTGACGATGTCGGAGATCTGGGCCACGTCGAGCAGCGCCGCGATGCGCGGGGCCACGTTCTTGCCGAAGGCCGTGGCCGGCACGAGGATGTGGGTGTATTCCTTGGCGATTTTGAGCGCCTGGGCGGCGAGCGCCTCGGCGGTGAGATCTGCGAGCGCCGGCGAATCGGCGAGCAGCACGCGGGCCACGCCCTCGAGCTTGGCGGCCTGTTCGGCCACCGCCCGGCAGCCATGGCCGGCCACCAGCACGTCGGCTGCCGCGCCCAGCGCCTTGGCGGCGCCCAGGGCATGCGCCGTGGCCGGAGCGAGTTTCTGGTTGTCGTGTTCGGCGATGACGAGAATCTTCATGGTATTTGGCTCCCGGCTCAGATCACTTTGGCTTCGTTGCGCAGTTTCTCGATGAGCTCATCGACGCTGCCCACCATCACCCCCGCCTTGCGCTTGGGCGGCTCTTCGACCTTGAGGGTGGCAAGACGCGGCGTGACATCTACGCCGAGCGCTTCGGGCGTGAGCGTATCGATGGGCTTTTTCTTCGCCTTCATGATGTTGGGCAAGGTAGCGAAGCGCGGCTCGTTCAGACGCAGGTCGGTGGTGATGACCGCGGGCAGCGGCAGCTCGACCGTCTCCAGCCCGCCGTCGACTTCGCGCGTGACCCGGGCCTTGCCGTCGGCGATCTCCACCTTGGAAGCGAAGGTGGCTTGCGGCCAGCCGAGCAGCGCCGCGAGCATCTGGCCGGTCTGGTTCGCGTCGTCGTCGATCGCCTGCTTGCCGGCGATCACCAGCCCTGGCTGTTCCTTCTCCACCACGGCTTTCAGCAGCTTAGCCACCGCGAGCGGTTGCAGCTCGACGTCGGTCTGCACCAGGATGCCGCGGTCGGCCCCCATGGCCATGGCCGCGCGCAGCGTTTCCTGGCACTGGGCCACGCCACAGCTGACCACGATGACCTCGCTCGCCACGCCCGCTTCCTTGAGCCGGATCGCCTCTTCCACGGCGATCTCGTCGAAGGGGTTCATGGACATCTTGACGTTGGCGGTATCCACGCCGCTGCCGTCGGGCTTGACGCGGATCTTGACGTTGTAATCCACCACGCGTTTTACCGGTACCAGGATCTTCATTTTTCTCCCCGAGTTGAGTATGCCATCTCGACCTCGCCCGGCCGGGCCGGGCCACCCCTTGCGGGATCGTGCTCCATACGGTATCGTATGGAAAGGATTTCGTCAAGATGGCAACCGTGAACGACCCAAACCGCTCCCCCGTCGAGCGTGCCTCGCTCGATCGCGCCGCCTGGATCGAGGCAGCGATCGATCTCATCGCCACGGAAGGAATCGCCGGCCTGCGCATCGAGACGCTGGCGCGCAAGCTGCGCGTCACCAAGGGCAGCTTCTACTGGCATTTCCGCGACCGCCGGGCGCTGCAGCGGGCGCTGCTCGAGCACTGGCGCGAGGGGCGCATCCGCGACATCCACAAACAGACCCGTGCCCGACCAGGGCACGAGGCCGAGCAGTTGCGCCACGTGATCGACGTCTATAGCGCGAGCCGCAACCGCAAGGGCATCCTCATCGAACTCGCCATCCGCGAATGGGCGCAACGCGACCCGGAAGTGGCCGAAGTGGTGGCGGAAGTTGATGCGATCCGGCTCGCCTGCGCCCGCGACCTCTTCCTCGCGCTGGGGCTTTCGGAAGAAGAGGCCACGGCGCGGGCCACGCTCCTCTACGCCTACGTCTTCGGCTTCTCGCTCATGCACGTCGAGCGCATGCCGCAGGAAATCGAGCGTCTGAAGACGCGCATCGCCGGCTGGATCACCGGACCCGCTGCGGGCGACGACGAGGGCAGCAGCGAGCGCCTGCACGCCGAATGAAGGGCGCCGCGTCCAACCGTCGCGAGCGACGACGGAACAAGACGACCGGAGCATGTCACAGCCGAAGCACGCGGCGCGCGTTCTCGCCCGTGCGCTCGATCACTTCAGCAACCGTGCAGCCGCGCAGCTCCGCGAGGATCTCGGCGTAGCGCGCCAGATCCGCCGGCACGGTGCGCCGGTCCTGCGCCCAGACGGGCGGGATGTCCGGCCCGTCGGTCTCGAGCACGATCGCCTCCCAGGGAAGCTCGGCGGCGAGCCGGCGGACGTGGCGCGACCCTTCGTAGCTCATCGTGCCGCCGAATCCCAAAGCAAATCCCAGGCGCAGCGCCCGTTCCGCCTGGGCGAAGGAGCCATTGAAAGCGTGCAGGATGCCGCCAGCCACGCGGTGCTTCGCCAGGCTCTGGAGCACGTCCTCGACGGCTCGGCGCACGTGCAGGATCACCGGCAGACCGAGTTGCTGTGCCAGCCGCAGCTGGGCCTCGAACCAGGGCCGCTGCGCTTCGAGCGAAGGGGAAGCGACGAAGCGGTCGAGCCCGATCTCGCCGATCGCCACCGTCGGGTGCGCCGCGATCCAGGATTCCAGCTGCGCCATCGCCGCGGCGCAGGCGCCCGGCCCATCCGGCTTGGCTCCGGCAAGCGCCTCGGCGTGGCGCTGCACCTCGTGTACGTAGAGCGGGTGCACGCCCCAGGCGAGCCGCGCTTCGGGCACGTCCCGGCATTTTTCCGCCTGCCGGGCGAAAAGCCCGGGCACCACGCCGGGCACGACGAAAAGGCCGATACCGGCCGCGCGCGCTGCCGCGAGCAGATCCTCGCGATCGGCGTCGTATTCTTCGGCGTCCCAGTGCAGGTGGGTGTCGATCAGCATCCGCGCCACTGCGGCGGACGTTTCTCGATGAAGGCGTCTATCCCTTCGGCGGCGTCCTCGGCCATCATGTTGCAGGCCATCACCTCGCCGGCGAGCTGGTAGGCCGCCTCGATCCCCATCTCCAGCTGACGGTAGAAAAGCTCCTTGCCCATGCGTACCGCCACCGGAGATTTCGCCTTGATCGCGGCGGCGAGCCGTTCCACTTCCTCGTCGAGCGCCTCCGGATCGACGACGCGATTGACGAGGCCGCGACGATAGGCTTCTTCGGCATCGATGAATTCCCCCGTGACCAACATTTCGAACGCTTCCTTGCGCCCCATGTTGCGGGACAGGGCCACGGAGGGAGTCGAACAGAACAGCCCGACGTTGATGCCGGAGACGGCGAAGCGCGCCTGACTACTCGCCACGGCAAGGTCGCACATGCCCACGAGCTGGCAACCGGCGGCCGTGGCAATGCCATGCACGCGCGCGATCACCGGCACCGGTAATCTGATGAGGGAGAGCATCACCTCGGAGCACAATGCGAAGAGCCGGCGCTGGAAATCCAGCGTGCAGTTGGCCCGCATCTCCTTGAGGTCGTGCCCGGCGCAGAAGGCTTTGCCGGCGCCGGCGAGCACGACCACGCGCACGGCCGGATCCTGCGCCGAGCTCAGCGCCTCGCGCAAGGCTTCCAGCATCGCCCAGGAGAGCGCGTTGTACTGCTGCGGCCGGTTCAGGGTGAGGGTGAGCACGCCGTCTTCGAGCTTGGTGTGCACCAGGGGCTCGGCGGCGGTCGTCTGGGATTGGTCCATGTTCGGGTCTCCTCCGGGGAATGGATCACGGCCCGTTCATGATACGCCAAGCTCAGCCGGCGTGCGCTTGTGCCGCAAAATCCGGCAACGGTGCGCGCAATCCCCCCAAAAGGAAACTCATGAGCCGCGCTTCGAGCTTGGCCGGATCGTGATCGTCGAAGGATTCTCCGGCAAGCTGCTGCAGCCCCCCGGCGCCGGCGATGGCGTAGGAGACGGCGCCCAGCATGAAGTGGAAACGCCAGAAGATCTCCGCGTGCGGCACGCCCGGCAGGGAGCGGTAGAGCGCCTCGAGGTATTCGTCGGTGACGTCGCCGTACTCCTTGGCGAGCACGTGCCGCACGAAGGCGCTCGGATCGGTCATCGTCCGGCCCAGGAGCTGGAGAAAGCGCCGCCCTCCTTCCGTGCGGGCCAGTTCCAGCAATGGGGCGAAGAAGGCTTCGACGATGCGACTGGGTCGCACCGCCTTTCCCAGCGCCTCGGCGTCGCGCTGAAGCTGCGCCAGGCGGCGTCGTCGCTCCTCCGTGATCTCGGCCAGACGCCGGCGGAAGATCTCGCGCAGCAGGTTCTCTTTGGATCCGAAGTGATAATTGACCGCCGCGAGGTTGACCCCGGCGCGGGCAGTGATCATGCGCATGGAAGCGCCTTCGAAGCCGTGCTCGGCAAAGAGCGCCTCGGCCGCATCGAGGATTTTCTCCCGCGTCTCGGCACCGCAGACCGGACGCGGGGGTTTCCTTTCCTTTTTCTCGCTCACGCTCGCACCCCCGCCGTCACGTCGCCGTCGCCATAATGCCAAGGGAAGCGGCGCCGCATCTCGGCCTCGATCCACTGTGCCGCCAGGCGATTGACCTCGTCGACGCTCTTTCCCTGGGGATCGATCGGCGGTCCGATCGACACCAGCACTTCACCCGGGATCTTGACGAAGGCCCCCTTGGGCCAGAATTCACCGGCGTTGTGCGCGATCGGCACCACCGGCACGCCCGCCGACACGGCAAGCGCCGCGCCGCCAGCGAGATAGCGCCTCGTGTGCCCCGGCGCCACCCGGGTGCCTTCGGGGAAGATGAGCACCGAGAAGCCCTGCGCGAGCCGCTCCTTGCCCTGCTCGATCACCTGCTGCAGCGCGCCGCGCCGGTCGTTGCGGTCGATGGCGATCATCGAGCAGCTCGCCAGTCCCCAGCCGATGAAGGGGATGCGCAGCAGCTCCTTTTTCAGCACGAAGACGAGCCGCGGCAGGATCGCCTCCAGCACCAGCGTCTCCCAGGCCGACTGGTGCTTGGCGAGAAAGACGCAGGGCCGCGCCGGGATATTCTCCCTCCCCTCCACCCGCCAGCGGATGCCGAGCACGTGCCAGATGAGGAAGGCGGTGATCTTCGCCCAGAAACTGACGATGCGATGGCGCGGCAGCGGCGGCAAGGGACGCACGGCGACCGTCACCAGCGAATAGGGCACCGTCACGAGCGTCATGAGCACGACGAAGAGGATCGAGCGGATCCAGGCCGAGAGCGGGGCGCGGCGGGGGCTCATGGCGACTCCGTGAGCCGGCGGGCGACTTCGGCCAGATCTTCGGCGATGGTCACGTTCTCCGGCAGCAGACCGCTTGCCAACGTCTGCCGCCCTTTGCCGGTGAGCACCAGCCACGGGCGGCAGCCGGCGGCAACCGCCGCCTGGATGTCGCGGATGCCGTCGCCCACCGCCGGCACCTGCGACAGATCCACGCCGAAGCGCTGCCCGATCTCGAGCAGCATCCCCGGCTTGGGTTTGCGGCAGGCGCAGTTCTCCACTTCGGCGTGCGGGCAGAAGAAGATGGCGTGGATGCGCCCGCCCACTTCGGCGAGCCGGCGCAGCATGGTCTCGTGGATCGCGTTGAGGGTATCCATGCCGATGAGGCCGCGACCGATCGCCGACTGGTTGGTGGCGATCACCACCCGCCAGCCCCACTGGGTGAGCTGGGCGATCGCTTCGAGCGAACCGGGAATGGGGATCCATTCCTCCGGACTCTTGACGAACTGCTCGGAATGCTCGTTGATCACCCCGTCGCGATCCAGCACGATGAGTTTCATCGCTGCCCCCCTCAGGCGCCGGCCTCGCGCGCGAGTACCGACAGGTCGGCCACCTGGTTCATGAGCCGCCACAGCTCGCGCAGCAGCGCCAGACGGTTGGCGCGCAAGAGCGGCTCGTCGCACAGCACCATCACGCGATCGAAGAAGGCATCCACCGGCGCGGCGAGCGCCACCAGCGTGCTGAGCGCCTGGGCGTAGGCCTCGTTTTCCAGATGCGAGGCGACGTAAGGCGCCACGGCGTGCATCTTCTCGAAGAGCGCCTTCTCCTCGGGTTCGGCAAAGAGGGCCACGTCGACGTGCGCCGCGCCCTCTTCGCCCGCTTTCCTGAGCAGGTTGGCGATGCGTTTGTTCGCCGCGGCGAGCGTGGGCGCTTCCGGCGCCTCGAGGAAAGAGGCCACCGCCTCGAGCCGCGCCGGCACCGTGTCGATGCGGCCCGGGCGCAGCGCGAGCACTGCATCGATCGCATCGAGCGCATGCCCCGCCTCGCGCAGCCAATGGCGCAGACGCTCGTCGAAGAAGCGGCGCAGTTTCTCGACGGTATCGGCCGGAGCCTGGGCGCGCACCGCAGGGGGCTGCTCGGCGAGCGCGCGCTCGATCGCCGCGTCGAGCTCGAGTGGCAGCGGCGTCTCGACGGCGATGCGCAGCACCCCCAGCGCGGCGCGGCGCAGACCATAGGGATCTTTCTCGCCGGTGGGGATCTCGCCGATGGCAAAGAGCCCGGCGAGCGCGTCGAGCCGCTCGGCGAGCGCCACGATTTTCCCCGTGAGCCGGCGCGGCAGCGTGTCGCCGGCAAAGCGCGGCTTGTAGTGATCCTCGATCGCCTCGGCCACCGCTTCCGGCTCCCCGTCGGCGAGCGCATAGTAGCGCCCCATCACGCCCTGCAGCTCGGGGAACTCACCCACCATCTGGGTGACGAGGTCGCACTTCGCCAACCTTGCCGCACGCCGCGCGAGCGCCACGTCGGCGGCCAGCCGCTCGGCGAGCCAGCCTGAGAGCGATTCCAGCCGCGCCACGCGCTCGCCCAGGGTGCCGATGCGGTTGTGATAGACGATGGCGTCCAGCCGCGGCAGGCGCGATTCCAGCCGTTCCTTGCGGTCCTGCTCGTAGAAGAAGCGCGCATCGGCCAGGCGCGGGCGCACCACCCGCTGGTTGCCCTCGACGATGTTGCGGCTCTTGGGCTCGGACAGGTGCATGTTCGAAACGATGAGAAAGCGGTTCGTCAGCCGCCCCTGCGCATCGAACAAGGGAAAATACTTCTGGTTCGCCTGCATCGTCAGGATGAGGCACTCGGGCGGAACGGCGAGGAATTCCTCCTCGAAGCGCCCGACATAGACGGTGGGATGCTCGACGAGGGCGGTTACTTCGTCGAGCAGCGCCGCATGCTCGCCCAGAACGCCCCCTTCGGCGGCGGCCTTTTCCTGCAGATGGCGTTCGATCTCGGCGCGCCGCTCGGCGAAGTCGGCGATGACCTTGCCCTCGGCGCGCAGCGTCGGCTCATAGGCCTCGGCATGGGCGAGCTCGATCGCACCGCGGCTCATGAAGCGATGCCCCAGGGTCTCGCGGCCCGAGTCCAGGTCGAGCACTCGCCCCGGCACCACCCGTGCGCCGTGCAGCAGCACCAGGCGATGCACCGGGCGCACGAACTGCGCCTCGCCCGAGCCCCAGCGCATGAGCTTGGGGATGGGCAAGGCGCGGATCGCCTCGGCCACGAGCACGGCGAGCGCCTCGTCGAGCCGCGCCCCTGCTTCCACCGTGTGCAGGTAGAGCATTTCCTGCTTGCCCTCGATGCGACGCTCGAGCTTGGCGTTCTGCAGCGTGAGCCCCTTGGCGGCGAGGCGCTTTTCCAGCGCCGCCGTGGGCTTGCCGGCGGCATCGAACGCCACCGCCACGGGCATGAGGCGTTCTTCTTTGGCCTGATCGGGCGCACGCTCGCGCACGCCGCTCACCTGCACCGCCAGCCGCCGGGGGCTGGCGAACCAGCGCCAGGGCGCGTCGGCATCGACCAGGCGCCGCGCCTGTAGGCGCTCGAGCACACCGCGCCCGAAGGCTTCGCCCAGCCGCGGCAGCGCCTTGGGCGGCAGTTCCTCGGTGACGAGTTCGACCAGCAGGGTTTCCCGTTCACTCATGACTCAGGCTCCTTTCTTTGCGGCCGCGGCGAGCATGGGAAAGCCCAGCGCCTCGCGGCTGGCGAGATAAGCCTGCGCCACCGCGCGGGCGAGCGCCCGGATGCGCCCGATGTAGGCGGCGCGCTCGGTCACGGAGATCGCCCCGCGCGCATCGAGCAGGTTGAAGGTGTGCGCAGCCTTGAGCACCATCTCATAGGCGGGCAGCACCAGCGCCGCCTCGATCAGCCGCTTGGCTTCAAGCTCGAAATGCCCGAAAAGTTCGAAGAGCAGGGGCACGTTGGAATATTCGAAGTTGTACTTCGATTGCTCCACCTCGTTCTGGTGGAAGACGTCGCCGTAGGTGACCACCCGGCCGTCGCCCGTGCGCGTCCAGACGAGGTCGTAGACGTTCTCCACGCCCTGCAGGTACATCGCCAGGCGCTCGAGCCCGTAGGTGATCTCGCCCAGCACCGGCCGGCAGTCCAGCCCGCCCACCTGCTGGAAGTAGGTGAATTGCGTCACTTCCATACCGTCGAGCCACACCTCCCAGCCCAGACCCCAGGCGCCGAGCGTGGGGTTCTCCCAGTCGTCCTCGACGAAACGCACGTCGTGCTCGCGCGGGTCGATCCCCAGCGCCACGAGGCTGGCGAGGTAACGATCCTGGATGTCGAGCGGCGAGGGTTTCAGCACCACCTGGAACTGGTAGTAGTGCTGCAGCCGGTTGGGGTTCTCCCCATAGCGCCCGTCCTTGGGCCGACGCGAGGGCTGCACGTAGGCGGCATTCCACGGCTCGGGGCCGATGGCCCGCAGGAAAGTGGCGGTATGCGAGGTTCCCGCGCCCACTTCGAGGTCGTAGGGCTGCAGCAGCACGCAGCCCAGCTCGGCCCAGTAGCGCTGCAGGCGCAGGATGAGGTCCTGAAACGTGGGTTTTTCTTCGCTCATGGTCCGTCCGGAGGCTCGATGGCGGCGCAAAGGCGCCATTTTACGGGCTAACGCGGCGCGGCGCCAGCAGCACTGCAGGCCGCGGCGCCATCGAAAGCCCCCGCCGCAGCTTGCGGCAAAAGAGGAAAAGGGATGCGCGGCACGCCAGAAACCGCCTCTCACCGGGCGTCAGTCCCATCCTACCTCGAGCAACCACGCCTGCCCCAACCGCGACCACACCACCGCGAGGTAGGGCGCGAAGGGCTGGGGCGGCCGCGCCGGATCGGCCCAACACAATCCGTCGCAGCGGTGCGGCTCGGCGATGCGCGCTTCCCCCTGCCAGCGACGTGCCTCGAAGAGGAACTCGATGCGGTTGGTGTCGGATGCGCGATGCACCACCGCCACCGGCGTGAGCGCCTCCTGCGCCACCTCGATGCCCAGCTCCTCGGCGAGCTCGCGCACCGCGGCCTGCCGCAGGCTCTCGCCGTTTTCCACGTGCCCGCCCGGCAGGCTCCAGAACCCGTCGAAAAAGCCCGTACCGGCGCGGCGCAGGAAAAGCACCCGGCCCTGCTCGTCGAAGAGCCGTACCTGCACCGCGGTGGGGATGGCGAACCGCACTGGCGTGGCGCTCAAGCGTGCCCCGTGCTGCCGAATCCGCCCGCGCCCCGCTCGCTCGGGTCGAACGACTCCACCGCGACGAGACGCGCATGGATCACCGGCACGATCACCAGCTGGGCGATACGCGCGAGCGGCTCGACCACGAACGCCTCATCGCCGCGATTCCACAGCGACACGAGGATCTCTCCCTGATAGTCCGAATCGATGAGCCCGACGAGGTTGCCCAGCACGATGCCGTGCTTGTGTCCCAACCCCGAGCGCGGCAGGATGAGGGCCGCAAGGCCCGGATCGGCCAGATGGAGCGCGATGCCGGTGGGCACGAGCGCCGTGGCACCGGGCTCGAGCTCGAACGGAGCCGCGATCGCCGCGCGCAGGTCCATTCCCGCGGCACCCGGCGTGGCGTACTGCGGCGGGCGGGCCGCGATGCGCTCGTCGAGAAAGCGCACCTGCACCGTCACTTCGTCATTACCCTGCGTCGGAGCGCTCATAGATCCCCCCGTTCCACGGCCGTGTCGATCAAGCCAAGGCGCTGCGCCACGTGCCGCACGATGCCCCAGGCAACCTGGACCTTGTCCGCAGTCGGCAAGGGAATGCGGCCGTTCTCGTCGTAGAGCACGACGGTGTTCTCGTCGCGCCCCATCGCCTCCTGCACGAGGTTCCCGACCACCAGCTGCAGCCCTTTTTCCCGGCGCTTGCGCTCGGCGTATTCGTCCAGATTCTCGCTCTCGGCGGCGAACCCGATGCACCAGGGCGGCTCGGGCAGCGCCGCCACCTCGGCGAGGATGTCGGGATTGCGCACCAGCTCCAGCGTGAGCCGTTCCGCCCCCTTCTTGATCTTTTGCGGCGAGACGCGCGCCGGCCGATAGTCGGCCACCGCCGCCACCGAGGCGAAGATGCGATGCCCCGGGACGCGCTCCAGCACCGCCGCGCGCATCTGCTCGGCGGTGGTCACGTCCACCCGCGTCACGCCCAAGGGCGTGGGCAGGCTCACGGGGCCGGAGACGAGCGTCACCGCGGCGCCGGCCTGCGCGAACGCCTGCGCCAGCGCATAGCCCATCTTGCCGGAACTGAGGTTGGTGAGCACGCGCACCGGGTCGAGCGGCTCGTAGGTCGGCCCGGCCGTGACCAGCACCGCATGCCCGGAGAACCACTTCGGCGCGAAAAACGCTTCCAGCCGCGCCACGATCTCCTCGGGCTCGATCATGCGCCCGGGGCCAGTCTCGCCGCAGGCCTGTTCGCCCTCGGCGGGCCCCCAGACGAGCACGCCGTCGGCGACGAGCCGTTCCCGGTTGCGCTGCGTGGCCGGATGCAGCCACATCTGGCGGTTCATCGCCGGCGCCACGGCCATCGGGCAGGCGCGCGCCAGCGCGAGCGTCGCCAACAGATCGTCGGCCTGCCCCTGGGCGAAGCGCGCCATGGCATCGGCCGTGCAGGGCGCCACCAGCAGCAGATCCGCCCCGCGCGTGAGATCGATGTGCGCCATGGCGTTGGCGCGTCGCTCGTCCCAAGGGTCGCACCACACCGGCCGCCCCGAGAGCGCCTGGAAGGTGGTGGGCGTGACGAAATGCGCCCCGCCCGGCGTGAGCACCACGTCGACCTGCGCTCCGGCCTTGACGAGCCGGCGCACGAGTTCGGCCGCCTTGTAGGCCGCCACCCCCCCCGTCACGCCCAGCACGATCCGCCGACCGAACAGAAAGGGCGGCGCCCCGCTTTCATTGCGCTCCATCTTCTCTCCTCTTCCCCGTTGCGCCCGGGGCGCACTTCATGGAAAATGCATCTCGTCTCGTTCGCTGCGCAGGCGCCCCATGCCCATCACCGACTGGCCGGAACAGGAACGCCCTCGCGAGAAACTGCTCGAACGCGGCGCCTCAGCCCTCTCGGACGCCGAGCTCCTGGCGATTTTCCTCCGGGTCGGCGTGCGAGGCAAGAGCGCCGTCGATCTCGCGCGCGACCTACTCACACACTTCGGTGGCGTGCGCGCGCTCGTCTCCGCCCAGCCCAAAGCCTTCGCCGCCGTGCATGGCGTGGGCCTGGCCAAATACGCGCAGCTCCAGGCCGCCTTCGAGCTCGCCCGCCGGGCGCTGGCCGAAACCGCCCGCGAAGCCGACCTTCTCTCCGATCCCGAGAGCGTCAAGGATTGGCTGCGCCTGCGGCTCGCCGGGCTGGAGCACGAAGTCTTTTACGCCCTGCTGCTCGACAACCGCCACCGCCTGCTCGCCGCCCACGAACTCTTTCGCGGCACCGTCGACCAGACGGCCGTCCACCCGCGCGAACTCGTCAAGCTGGCGCTCCACGCCAACGCAAGCGCCGTCATCGTCGCGCACAACCACCCCAGCGGCGCCGCCGAGCCGAGCCGCGCCGATGCCGCACTTACCCGCACGCTGCGCGAGGCGCTGGCGCTCATCGACGTACGCCTGCTCGACCATTTCATCGTCACGGCAGGTAACGTCGTCTCGCTCGCGCAACTCGGTATGCTCTGAACCCGGAACGAGCCGCCAAGTCCACTGCAGCAAAAAGAAAAATCCGGTGCAAAATTTTAAAAAAAGCCCTTGCTACGCCAGTAAATGAGAACTATAATCAATCAGGCCTATCCAACCGATCGAATTTGCCCATCGCTACCCGGAGTCTTGCCATGGTTCCTGAGTCCGCCGCCAAAGCCTTTCCCCTTCCCGTGGCCCCGCTCGGTTGCCGCCTGCGCATCGCCGCGCTCCACGGCGGCGCCGAATTCACGCGCCGTCTCACCGAACTCGGCTTGAACGTCGGCTGCGAGATCACCTTGCAGCAACGCGAGGGCGGAAAATTCGTCGTCAAGCGCGGCGAGACGCGCTTCGCACTCGGCGGCGGCATGGCGCACAAGATCCTGGTGCATGAATCCCTCGTGGCGGAACGCGATGCCCATGCTGCTGCGTGACCTCGCCGTGGGCGAGCGCGCCCGCGTCACCGGCTATGCGCCCGGCGGCGAATCCTACCGCCGCAAGCTGCTCGCGATGGGCCTCACGCCCGGGGCCGAGCTCGTCGTCACCCGCATTGCCCCCATGGGCGATCCGCTCGAGATCCGCACCCGCGGCTTTTCCCTGTCGCTGCGCAAGGGCGAAGCCGCCGCCGTGGAGGTGGAAAAAATCCAATGAAAAACGCCTACACCATCGCCCTCGTCGGCAACCCCAACTGCGGCAAGACCACGCTCTTCAACGCGCTCACCGGCGCCAAGCAGCGCGTGGGCAACTGGCCCGGCGTCACCGTCGAGAAAAAGACCGGCGAGTACCGTTTCGAAGGCGATGAAGTCGAGGTGGTCGACCTGCCCGGCACCTATTCGCTCGACGTCGTGGGCGAAGACATCTCGCTCGACGAGCGCATCGCCCGCGATTACGTCCTCTCGGGCGAGGCCGACCTCGTGGTCAACGTCGTCGACGCCGCCAACCTCGAGCGCAATCTCTACCTCACGCTGCAGCTGGCGGAGATGCAGGTGCCGCTGCTCGTCGCGCTCAACATGGTCGACGTCGCCGAGAAGAAAGGCATGAAGATCGACGTGGCGGCGCTTAGTGAGCGGCTCGGCTGCCCCGTAGTCCCGATCGTCGCCAGCGAGAACCGGGGCATCGCCGAGCTCAAGGCGGCGATCCGGCAAGCCATCGTCACCGCCCCCCAGCCGCGCGCCGTTCCCTATGGGGAGGAAGTGGAAACGGCGCTCGCCGAACTCGTGCCCGAGCTCGAACCGATCGCCGCGCAGAAAGGCTGGTCCCCGCGCTGGCTCGCCGTGCGGCTGCTCGAGGGCGACGCGCTCGCGCGCGCGAGCGTCGACGAACCCCTCGCCCGGCGCGCCCAAGCCCTTGCCGAGCGTTTCGGCGGCGAACTCGACATCCTCGTGGCAGACGCCCGCTATAGCCTCGCCAACGACATCGTGCATCACGCCGTGCACGTTGCCGGCCAAGCCCCGGCCGACCTCACCGAGCGGATCGACCGCGTCGTGCTCAACCGCGCCCTGGGAATCCCCATCTTCCTTGTGGCGATGTACCTGATGTTCCTCTTCACGATCCGCGTGGGCGGGGCCTTCATCGATTTCTTCGACCAGCTCGCCGGGGCGATCTTCGTCGATGGCTTCGCCGAGGCGCTCAACGCCATCGGCTCGCCCGACTGGCTCACCGGGCTGCTCGCCCACGGCGTGGGCGGTGGCATCCAGACGGTGGCCACCTTCATCCCGGTGATCGGCTTCCTCTACCTTTTCCTCTCAATGCTCGAAGATTCGGGCTACATGGCGCGCGCCGCCTTCGTCATGGACCGATTCATGCGCTGGGTAGGGCTGCCGGGCAAGAGCTTCGTGCCGCTCATCGTCGGCTTCGGCTGCAACGTCCCGGCCATCATGGCCACGCGCACCCTGGAGCACCGCCGCGACCGCCTCATGACGATCGCCATGGCCCCCTTCATGTCCTGCGGCGCGCGCCTGCCCGTCTATGCACTCTTCGCCGCCGCCTTCTTCCCCACGGGCGGCGAGAACGTCATCTTCGCCCTCTACCTCATCGGCATCGCCGTGGCGGTGCTCACCGGGCTCATCCTCAAAAACACCCTGCTCAAGGGCGAGGCCACGCCTTTCATCATGGAGCTGCCGCCCTACCACCTGCCCACCGCGCGCGGCGTGCTGCTGCACACCTGGGAGCGCCTCAAGACCTTCATCGTGCGCGCTGGCCGGCTCATCGTCCCCATGGTCGTAGTCATCAACTTCCTCAACGCGATCGGCACCGACGGCAGCTACGGCAACGAGCACAGCGACAAGTCCGTGCTCGCCGCCGTCGGCCGCACCCTCTCCCCCGTCTTCGCCCCCATGGGACTCACCGAAGAGAACTGGCCCGCCACGGTGGGCATCTTCACCGGCGTGCTCGCCAAGGAAGCCGTGATCGGTACCTTGAACGCCACCTATACGGCGCTCGCCGCCGAAGACGCCGGCGCGGCGCAAGAAGAGGAAGCCGCGTTTTCTCTAGGCGAAGCGGTTGCGGCGGCGTTCGCCACCATTCCGCAGAATCTCGCCGATGCGCTCGGCGCCTGGGCCGATCCGTTGGGGCTGCGGCAGGCCGAAGAAGGAAACGAGGAAGTCTCGCAGGCCGCCTTCGGCGCCATGGCCGCGCGCTTCGACGGCGCGGTCGGAGCGCTTGCCTACCTGCTCTTCATCCTGCTCTACACCCCCTGCACCGCCGCCACTGCTGCGGTTTACCAGGAATCCGGCCGGCGCTGGACGCTCTTCGTCGTCGCCTGGACGACGGGCATCGCCTGGGCCACAGCGACGCTTTTCTATCAGGCGGCCACCTTCAGCCGCGCGCCGCTCGCCTCGACCGCGTGGATCGCAGGCATCGCCGCGTTCTTCGCCCTCGCCTATCTCCTCATGCGCCGCAGCGGCGGCGCATTCCTCTCCCCGGCGGCAGCCGGAGGCACCAAGACAGTCCGCCAAGGGGGTTCCGCATGATCCTCTCCCGCCTCAGCGACACCCTGCGCCAGCAGCGGCGCGCCAGCCTCGACGATCTGGCCACGGCACTGCAGGCCGCCCCCGAGGCGCTCGAAGCCATGCTCGCCACGCTCGAGCGCAAGGGCCGCGTGCGGCGCCTTCCCGCCGGCTCCTCCTGCGGCAAGAGCTGCTGCGCCTGCGACCCGAAACGCCTGCAGATCTACGAGTGGATCGAACCCTCTGGTAGTATCTCCTGAACCCCGCAACTCTTCCTTCATATCCCCGTAAGAAGCGGAGTACCCAGTTTTTGGGCGCTGAATCGCGGCTCCTCTGGAGCAAATTCTTGGTGCGGAGTCCCGATAGTTCTTGCAAATGAAAATGGTTATCGTTTACAATAGCACTATCTATTCGTTTAACAGCATCCGATATCCGTTTTCAGCCGCAAGGAGAATGAAGCCATGTGCGAGACCGCCTTCGCCACGACTACGCCTGCGCTCACCCTCGAGCCCCCACCTCCCTCGCTCTTCTCCCGCCTCGGGTCCCGTCGGCGCCGGCTATGGGAATTGTCGCGGGAAAGCCACTGCCCCGTGATCGGCGTCTGCCTGCCGCTGCCGCTTCTGCGCAAACTGGTCGGCAAGGCGCTCAGCCAGACAGCCCCGCTGGGGGATTACGATCTGCACGTCGGCGCCGTCAATGCCTGCACCCGTCGCAACCGGCTCTCCGATCTGCTGCAAGAAGAACTCGACCGGCGTTACGCCACCGTGATCCGCCGCTACAAGGCAGCCAAGACGAGCGAAGCACTCGAATCCCTGTGGCAGGAAGCAGTCGACGAGGGAGACGTGGCCGGTCCCTTCTGGGCCACCCTCACCCATCCGCGCTGCACCCCCGTGCTCGAACTCGCCTTGTGTCGCGAGATGCACATGCTGCAACACCAGGCCGGCGCCACCACCCGCGTCGAGCGAAGCCGCTTCGAAGCGCTCATGCAGGAAAATGCCGCCCTGCTGCGCGAACTCGGCAAAGTGCAAGAACGGTGTACCCGTCTCGTGACGGAGAAGACCCAGGAACTCGAACGACTCCGACAAGAGCTGATGCAAGCGCGCGCCGCCCTGCTGTGCCGCGACACCACCATCGCGTGCCTGCGCAGCGACTTGGCGGAAGTGCGCGAAACGCTGCCCGAGCTCGAACCCCGGCTGCAACTCAAGCGCAAGCTCAACGCGGAAAAAGCCCATACCAAGGCGCTCGAGCAGCAACTGGCCGCACTGCGCCAAGAACTCAGCCGGGCCCAGGCCGAACTCGCCGCATCACGGCAGCACAGGAGCAAAGCGCCGACCTGTGCAGAAGCGTGTCCGTCTGCCGGGCAACCCTCGCCCCACGTCGCCGCCGAGCCGCAGCTACAGGACAAGACCATCCTCTGCGTAGGCGGACGCAGCGGAAACGTCACCGATTATCGCAGCATCATCGAACGCATCGGCGGGCGCTTCGTTCATCACGATGGCGGTCTGGAAGACAACCTCGGACAGCTCGATGCCAACCTCGCCGCAGCCGATCTCGTCATTTGCCAGACGGGATGCATCAGCCACAAAGCCTACTGGCGGGTCAAGGACCACTGCAAACGCACAGGGAAACGCTGCGTCTTCGTCGACAATCCCAGCGTCTCCGCGCTTGCCCGTACCCTTTTCCCCCGACTCGAGGAGAATGAAACCACGAGAGACGCCGCCGATGAAGCAAGCTCCAATTGAATTGACATAAATCCTGTTTCCATCCAGAAAGGATCTCATCATGATAGACACCCTCTCCGACGCCGACCGTACCGCCGCCATCGAAGCCCTCAACCGTGTGCTCGAGGTCGAGCTCGCCGGCGTCGTGCGCTACACGCATTATTCGCTCATGGTCTACGGGTATAATCGCATCCCTATTGTCTCTTGGCTCAAAGACAACGCCAAAGACGGGCTCGATCACGCGCAACGGGTCGGAGAGCTGATCACGCTGCTTGGCGGGCACCCCTCGCTCAAGATCGGCACCCTCCTAGAAACACAACGTCATGACATCGAGGAAATCCTGCGGGAAAGCCTCGAGCACGAACGCCTGGCGCTCCAGGGTTATCATGATCTGTTGAAAATCACCCAAGGGAAATCCGTTCTGCTCGAAGAATTCGCCCGAGAGATGATCGTCGAGGAAGAAATGCACTTCGACGAAGTCAACAAGATGTTGCGCCGCCCCGGCGAGCTCGCTCCTTTCCGCGATTGACTCCTGTCCGGGTCGTGAGCAACACACGACCCGGTTTTCCATCCTTCATCAGCCCCGAGAAAAAACGATGTACAGAAAAACGCTCGCCCTCTCGCTCACCAGTCTCTTCTGCCTGCCGGCGCTCGCCCAATCGGGCGTGCAACTCTACGGCTCGGCCGACGCCTTCTTCAAATACGGCAAGGTGATGGGTGACAGTACCGCCGGCATCGACGACGGGGGTATCGGCAACAGCTTCTTCAGTCTTCGCGGCGAAGAGGAACTCGGAGCCGGCCTGAAAGCCGTCTTCGTCCTCGAGGAAGGCTTCAGCATCGACAGCGGCAAATCCTGCTGCATGAGCGAGGAAGATTCCTCGTCCAACTCCGGCAGCGAAACCTTCACCCAGCAAGCCTACGTCGGCCTCAAAGGCGCCTTCGGCCAGATCGCCCTGGGGCGCCAATATGCCCCCGGGTATTTCACCGACCCCTACGACGCCCTGCAAGGCATGACGCCCAGCCCGCAGAACTGGCTCTCGCAGCTGGCCAACCTCACGATCACCCCCAACGCCCCGGCGCGCTGGAACAACTCCGTCGGTTACACCGGCGAATTCGCGACCGTCGGCGTGAGCGCCATCTACTCGGCCGGCAACCTCGAGACGGACCAGGCGCACGGCGCCTCGCGCACCGACGACGACAAATACGGCCTCGGCCTGCGCTACGAGAACGGCCCCTTGAAAATCGGGGCCATCTACCAGGCCGTCAAATACAAGGCGCACTACGACGGCGGCTGGCTCGAGGCCTCTTCCGGCGAAGACGAGACGCAGAAAGACTGGATGCTGGGCGCAGCCTACGACTTCGGCTTTGCCACCCTGGCCGGCTCCTGGCAGCAGGGTCGTGACGTGCTCGGTGCCAGCGGGTTCGACGTCGATCTCTGGCAGATCGGCCTCATCATCCCCGTCGTGGGCGAAGACACGTTCAACCTCGCCTATGGCCAGGCCAAGCTCGACGGAGGCAACGCCATCATGGGCGAGGGCGGCAGCGTCAAGCCCAAGTCGCTGGGCGCGGCGTATCTGCATCCGCTCTCCAAGCGAACCACCGTCTACGCCGCCTACACCTAGGTCGACCACGACGATCTGCGCTGGGATCAGGCCACCGCCCTCGGCCAGGACGACAATGGCCACAAAGCCGACGGCGAGGTGGACGATACCAGCCTCTTCTACCTCGGCCTGAACCATCGCTTCTGAGCCCGACAGGGTCTCGCCCCCGGGATACCCTTTCCGGCAAAGGCATCAGGCAGAAAGCGCTTCGGCCAGATCCCGACGCAGGGCGGCGAGGTAGCACAGACCCGAGATGGCGCGGGTGCCGTACCACGACACCATTTCGCCGTCGACGAGCGTCACCGGCACGTCCGCACCGAGCAGGCGACGTGCCTCCTCGGCGTGCTCCTCGCCGAAGCGATAGGGTTCGGAAGGCAGCAGCACCCGTGCAATGCCCGCCCGGTGGACGGATTCTTCGTCGATCACGGGATAACGGGGTTCCTCGATCGCGGGCCAGGTCTGCCAGCCGACGGCTTCCAGCATGGCGGAGATCCAGGTACTGCGGGCCACCGTCATCCACGGCCCGCGCCAGATCGGATAGAGCACGCGCTCCGGCGGCAGGGAGGCGGCGATCGTGCGCGCGAGTTCCAGCACCGATTCGAAGGCCTGCACGGCGTAGTCCGCCGCCTCCTCGCGGTCGAACACCCCGCCGAGCAGGCGAAAGAGCGCGACGTTGTCTTCCAGGCGGCAGGGGTGGGTGACGATCACCTCGATGCCGGCCGCGGCGATCGCCTCGACCTGTTCGCGCCGGTTCTCGTCGACGTTGGCGATGACGTGCGTCGGCTCGAGGGCGAAGAGGCGCTCGAGCCGCACGTCCTTGGTCCCTCCCACCTTCGGCACCCCCTTCACCTCGGCGGGATGGACGCAAAAACCGGTGCGCCCCACCACCGCCTCGCCCAAACTGAAAGCGAAGAGCGTCTCGGTGAGCGAAGGCACCAGCGAGACGATGCGCGGCGTGCCCGTGACGCGGCGATGCGGCACCCCGAGCGCGTCGTACCACAAGGCCTCAGCCATCTCGCGGAGCTCCCGTCGAGGAGGTTCCGACCGTGCCCTCTTCGCCCTGTCGACCGCCTGCCAAGGCGGCCGCCGAAGTCGAGGATTCTCCTGCCGCCGCAGCGGCGTCGCCGACGTCGATCTCCCCGACGCAGGGCGGTCGGCGCAAGCCGGAGAGCAGACGCGCCACGTCCTCTTCCTCCAGGGTTTCCTTGGCGAGCAACTCCCGGGCCGCCGCCTCGAGCTGGTCGCGGTTCTCGCGGAGCACGGCGAGGGTGCATTCGAAGGCTTCCATGACGATGCGCTGCACCGCCGCATCGATGCGCTCGTGCAGCGATTCCGACACCCCCAAGGTCTCGCCCGGCATGGGAACCTGCGCGTCGAGGAAGCGCGGACGGCTCTGCTCGAATACCACGAAGCCCAGCTCGTCATCCATGCCGTAGCGCGTCACCATGTCGCGCGCGATCTGGGTCGCCCGCATCAGATCGTCGGCCGCGCCGGTGGAAAGGCGATTGAAGACGAGCACCTCGGCGGCGCGCCCGCCGAGCAGCACCATGATCTTGTGGCGCAGCTCCTCGCGGGTCATGAGGTAGCGATCCTCGGAGGGACGCTGCAGGGTGTAGCCGAGCGCACCGATGCCCCGCGGCACGATGGAGATCTTGTGCACCGGATCGGCTCCCGGCAGCGCGCGCGCCACCAGCGCGTGCCCGATCTCGTGATAGGCCACCACCCGGCGCTCGCGCTCGCTCAGCACCCGGGTCTTCTTCTCCAGGCCGGCGACGATGCGCTCGAAGGCGGCGGTGAAATCGGACTGGGCCACGGCGTCGGCTCCGCGGCGGGTGGCGACGATGGCCGCTTCATTGACGAGGTTGGCCAGATCCGCCCCGCTGAAACCGGTGGTCATGGCTGCGATCTGCTCGAGGTCGACTTCCGGCGCCAGGCGAATCTTCTTGACGTGCACCTTCAGGATCTGCAACCGCCCGTTCTTGTCGGGCCGATCGACCAGGATCTGCCGGTCGAAGCGCCCGGGCCTCAGCAGCGCCGGATCGAGGATCTCTGGGCGGTTGGTGGCCGCCAGCACCACGATGCCGGTCGAGGAATCGAACCCGTCCATCTCGGCGAGCAGCTGGTTGAGCGTCTGCTCTTTCTCGTCGTGCCCACCGAAGCCCGGATAGGCCCCGCGGGCGCGCCCCAGCGCGTCGATCTCGTCGATGAAGATGATGCACGGGGCGTGCTTCCGTGCCTGCTCGAACAAGTCGCGCACCCGCGCCGCGCCCACGCCGACGAACATCTCCACGAATTCCGAACCGGTGATGGAGAAGAACGGCACTTTCGCCTCCCCTGCCACCGCCTTGGCGAGCATCGTCTTGCCGGTGCCCGGAGGTCCTACGAGCAGCACGCCCTTGGGCATGCGGGCCCCGAGCCGGCCGTAGCGCGCCGGATCTTTCAGGAATTCCACCACCTCCTTGAGTTCGGCTTTGGCCTCATCGACGCCGGCCACGTCGTCGAACGTGACCCCGGTATCCTGCTCGACATAGACCTTGGCGCGGCTCTTGCCGATCGACATGAACCCGCCCATGCCCTGCTTCTCGATCACGCGCCGGAACACGTAGTACCACAGCGCGAAAAAGACGAGCACCGGGACCACCCACGAGAGGAGATCGCGGAAGAACGTGTTTTCGATGACGCGGGTATAGGGAACGTTGTAGCGGTCGAGCCGCGCGGCCAGATCCGGCTCGACCCGCGCCGTGGCGATGGCGACCTTCCTGCCGTCCGGCGTCTTGAGGCGGCCGGTGATCACCCGGTCGCCGATGATCACCTCGGCCACGCGCCCCTCGGCGAGCGCCTGCTCGAATTCCGGGTAGGACACCGTCTCTACGGTATTGGCCGCCTGCCACTGGCTCTGCAAAAAAAGCAGCAGGGCGATGGCAATGAGCCAGTAGCCGACGTTCCACTTGCGCAATTGCTCTTCGTTCATGCCCTTCCCCTTCAGGGTTCGTCGCGCCAGGGAATACCGGCGCGTTCGAGTAGCCGCCGCAGCCGCTCGATCTCGTCGATGAGCTCCATCATCATCGCCGCCGCGGTGAAACTCGCTTCGAAATCACGCATCAGGCGGCGCATGCGGCGCACCCGCTCCAAGGCCACGCCCTCGAAGCGCGGCGCCCCGGCCTCGACCTGCCCGGCCTCGATCAAACCCTCCTCCCATAGGGTGCGCACGAAGGAAGGCGAGGCGCCTGCCGCCTGCGCCAACTCTTCGAGCGTGAGCCAGCGCTCGCCGCCCAGCCATTCGCAATGCACCACGATCGCCGTCTTCATCGCCGCATCTGCTCTCAAAAACGTACGCAAAAGTGCG
>NZ_JSYB01000001.1:0-1145 GCF_054823945.1 Tepidiphilus sp. HLB4
CCACGCAATCGTCCGGGACCTGACACCTAGCTATGCCTACGCGCTGCTGCTGCCCCCCAGACAAGGCATCAGCCCGGGAGAGCGCCTTTTCGAGCAGCCCGACACGCTCAATCACTGTGAGCGCCTCCAGCTTGTCCTTCTTGCTCCACGGCCATAGCGAAGCGAATGCACCCCTGTCACCGAGCTTTCCCATCAGAACATTCCTGAGGACCGACTGACGTCCAATCAGATGATGCTGCTGGAAAACCATCCCACAGCGCTTGCGGTGCTCTCTCAGCGTCTTTGCGTTGACTACCCCACCTGCCAGGCCAGGTATCGATACCTCGCCTTTTGTGGGCAGCACCAGTCCATTGATGCTTCGTAACAAGGTGGACTTCCCTGCGCCCGAGGCGCCCAGAAGCACCAAAAACTCTCCCTGCTTCACATCCAGACTCGTCGGGTGCAAGGCCACGGTCGAGTCACCGTAGCGGACGGAAACTCCCTTGAGACTCAGAACGACGTCTCGGTCCTTCTCCAACTTCATGTTGTTACCTTTGCAAGTTTCTGCCTGCGTGCAGTTTATTCGTGGAATGTGTCATCAATATGAAACTTGGACCCCGAAAAATAGGGGTATCTATAGATAACACCTATGTCTGGACTCACGCTCATCAAGGCGGCAGCACCCCAGGCGCGCGACTTCACCAACCGGCGCGTGCGCAAGCCCGACGGGCAGGACGAGGCCGAGCGGCTGCGCAACCGCACCAAGAGCCGCACTCGGGCGCGCGTGGAGCACCCGTTTCACGTGCTCAAGCGCCTGTGGGGGTTCGTCAAGGTGCGCTACCGCGGACTTGCCAAGAACGCCAACCGCGTCTTCACGGCGCTAGCGATGGTCAATCTGTATATGGCCGCGCGGCGCGTGCCGGCGTTGGTGCGCCCATAGTGCGCCCAATGCGGGCCAGGTGGCCCGAAAACGGGCCCGCAGGGGCCGCCAGAGCGAGCAAAATCGTGCCGCCCAAGCCCGTACAGCCCGCATCGCTACCCCTGCTGCAACTTGATCAGCGTTTCCCTAGGGAACCTCTGCACTACCCCGCCCACTCGTTCGTGGCGACGAGTTCAGGGTCAATATCGTTTCGTAGGAGGTTGTGCAACCTTTTTTCTGTAAATTT
>NZ_JSYB01000049.1:0-567 GCF_054823945.1 Tepidiphilus sp. HLB4
CATCAAAGAACAAATCCGTCAGCGCGAGCAGAGCGCGCTGCAACAGGGGCTGCAGAAAGGTAAGATCGAAGGACGCCTCGAAGGCGAGGCGCTTCTGCTGCAGCGCCAGCTCACGCGCCGATTCGGCCCCTTGCCCGAGTGGGCACGGCAGCGCCTGCAGCATGCTGCGCCTGACGAGCTGGAAACCTGGGCCGACCGGGTGCTCGATGCGCAGCGCCTTGAAGACGTATTTGCTCCATGAACGCACATCCCACTGACCAACCCCATTCTCCAGCCGCCCCTCTGGCGGTGATCGGCCTCGGCTACGTCGGCCTGCCGCTCGCCGTCGAATTCGGCAAGCGCCGCCCGGTGATCGGCTACGACCTCAAGCGCGAACGCATCGAAGAACTGCGCCGCGGGCTCGACCGCACGCGCGAAGTCTCGGCCGCAGAGCTCGCCGCCGCCCGCCACCTCAGCGTCACCGACGACCCGGCCGAACTCGCGCGCTGCAGCATCTTCATCGTCACCGTGCCCACCCCCATCGACCGGCACAAGCGCCCCGACCTCACGGCGCTGCTGGCCGCGAGC
>NZ_JSYB01000050.1:0-470 GCF_054823945.1 Tepidiphilus sp. HLB4
CCCGACCTCACGGCGCTGCTGGCCGCGAGCCACACGGTGGGCCAGGCGCTCAAGCCGGGCGATCTCGTCATCTACGAATCCACCGTCTATCCCGGCTGCACCGAAGAAGACTGCGTGCCGGTGCTCGAGCGCGCCTCGGGCCTCGTCTTCAACCGCGACTTCACCGTCGGCTACAGCCCCGAGCGCATCAACCCCGGCGACCCCGAGCACCGCCTGCCCACCATCAAGAAAGTCACCTCCGGCTCCACGCCCGAAGCCGCCGAGCGCGTCGACGCCCTCTACCGCGAAATCATCACCGCCGGCACGCACAAAGCCCCCAGCATCCGCGTGGCCGAAGCCGCCAAGGTGATCGAAAACACCCAGCGCGACGTCAACATCGCGCTGATCAACGAACTCGCCATCCTCTTCGATCGGCTCGGCCTCGACACCCAGGCCGTGCTGGAAGCGGCCGGCACCAAGTGGAACTTCCT
>NZ_JSYB01000051.1:0-1232 GCF_054823945.1 Tepidiphilus sp. HLB4
GAAATTTACAGAAAAAAGGTTGCACAACCTTGTCAGCGACCGTGACCACCCTGCCGGTCAACTACCGGTGCGCACCGAACATCCTTGCTCATGCCGCCAAACTGATCGCCCACAACCGCAACCGGGCCGCCAAAAAGATCACCGCCCACCGCGAAGATGTAGGCGAGATCAGGGTGATCCGCGCTCCCGACCGCTGGGCCGAAGTCGATCAGATCGTCGAAACCATCGAGAAAGGCGCTCAGGACGACGAATGGGCAATCCTTGCCCGAACCAATCTGATTCTCGACACCGCGGAACTGGCTTTGTCCGGCATCGATAGGCCATGCGTCCGCACCGGCGGCAAGAGCGTTTGGGAACATTCGATCGGAAGCGTATTTTCCGGCCTGCTGCGTTCCGTCGTGGATGATTCTTGGACTGGGCTGGCGAACGCACTTTCTTTTTGCGGCATCCATGCCGAATGGGTCAATGAGCATTCGCGTCGTTCGTTCGGAGGTTGCATTGCTCGCCTGGAATCCGCGATCGAACAAGCTCCAGACGACGATGGTAGTCGGAAGACGCTCCTGCGCCTGCGCATGGGGCTTGCCTCATGGCGCGAACAAGCGGCGAAGGGGCGGGCGACGCTCGTCATTCATGGCGTCGCCGCTTTCCTGTCCGATTATTGCACGCCAAACCAGGCGAACCTGCTGAGAAAGCTGGAGGAATCCCTTGTCAGGATGCCCGGATCGCTTGCCCAGCGACTTTTAATCCTGGGACGGTCAAGTCAGAATCGCCGCAAGCCCGCCGTGCAGATCATGACATTGCACGCCTCGAAGGGCCTCGAATTCGACAATGTCTGGATCATGGGTTGCGAGGAAGGCAACCTGCCCCACACGGATTCGACAGAGGAGGATGAAAGACGCCTTCTCTATGTTGGCATGACCCGAGCCCGACATCGGCTCATCCTGAGCAGCGCCATCGAGGAAGGTCTTGCATCGCGCTTTCTGGATGAGGCGGGGCTTTCTTGAAATGATTCAAAAGTGTGCGCTTTTGACCCGGAAGAACGGCATTGCCATTTGGTAAATTGGTCGCAAACTACAAAAAGTGCAAATTAGTCCGTCAATCCTCCCCGCCCTAAAGGGCGAAGCTTGTGCCCCAAGCTCGGTTGACCAGACCATGCGCGAGCAATCGCGCGACGTGTGATACCAGTGCGCACTTTTGCGTACGTGTCAGGTCCCGGACGATTGCATTGATCC
>NZ_JSYB01000052.1:0-20838 GCF_054823945.1 Tepidiphilus sp. HLB4
GGAATTTACAGAAAGGATGGTACACAACCAGGTTTTATGAGACGGTGATCACACTGCGTCAATCGCAAAAGCGGCTGCGTACCGAAGTGGACGAGGAACTCCAGCGCGCCGGGCAGACGCGCTCGTCTGCCCAGGAACAGACGGCCGCGGCGCAGACGCTTGCCGCCTCCAGCGAGCAGCTCGCCCACGCGATGGCAGAGATCGCTGCCACGGCGGCCCAATCGGTCGAACGGATCGACGCGCTGATTGCGACCAATCGCCAGGCGACGGCGCGGGTGCGCGACAGTGCCGAACAGACGAGCAAATTGTCTGACGAGTTGACGGCGATCGCCCACGAAGTCGAGGCGTTCAAGGGGTCGATGGATTCGATGCGCAGCGTCATCGACGTGATCGGCGAGATCGCCGCACAGACGAACCTGCTCGCACTCAACGCTTCCATCGAAGCCGCGCGCGCCGGCGAATCCGGTCGGGGCTTCGCCGTGGTCGCCGACGAGGTGCGCAAACTCGCCGAGCGCACCGCCCAGGCCACGACCGAGATCGGCGCCATGATCGGCAAGGTTCAAAGCCAGGTGGATCACGCCGTCGCCCAGACACAGGCAGGGCGGGAAACGGTCGAGACGACGGTGCACAAGGCGCTCGCCTCGGCCGAGGAGATCGCCGGCATCGAACATGCACTCGAAGCGATCGGGACCGAAGCCGCGCAGATTCCCCGAAGCGTCGAAGCCCAAGCACAGGTCACGCAGCAAGCGGTTGCCGAAATCACCCACATCGCCCGGATGGCCGAACAGCTCGAACGATTGGCCCATCAAAGCGAGGATGCGGCGCGGTTGCTGGAGAGGACGGTACAAGAGATCGTCAGGATGTTGCAGCAATTCCGGACATAGATGCGCGCTTTACCGGCATCCGAGGGCTTGCATCACGGAACCTCTTCCCATCCGCCGCCCAGCGCCTGGTAGAGGCTGAGCGCGGCGTTGAGGCGGGTGAGGCGTGCCTGTACCTCGGCGTCGCGCGCGCCGAGCAGACTGCGCTGGGCGGTGAGCACGTCGAGATAGAGCGCCATCCCTTGCTGGTATTGCAAGGTGGCGATGCGCAGCGCCCTTTGCGCCTGATCCACGGCGCGCCGTTGTGCGGCAAGCGCCTCGTCGCCGTTGCGCTGGGCGCTGAGGGCGTTTTCCACGTCGCCGAAGGCGGAGAGCAGCGTCTGCTGGTAGGTCTGGGCGAGTTCGCGCACCCGCGCTTCGCTGTAGGCGAGCTCGCCGCGCAGCCGTCCGCCGTCGAAGAGGGTGACCGAAAGGGTGGCGGCGAGCGTGAAGAGGCGGCTGCCGGGGTCGAGGATCTGGTGCAGGGCGCTGCTCGCGCCTCCGCCCTGGGCGGTGAGATCGAGCCGGGGGTAGAGGGCGGCGGTGGCGGCGCGCGCGTCGGCGGTGGCCGCCTGAAGCGCCGCTTCGGCGCTGCGCACGTCGGGTCGGCGCTCGAGCAGGCCCGAGGGCAGGCCGGCGGGCGGGCTGGGCAGGCGCAGTTGCGCGATGGGGGTAACCTGCGGGGCGAAGTCTTCCGGCGGACGCCCGAGCAGCAGTGCCAGAGCGTTCGCTGCTTGGGTGCGCTGGGTCTGCAGCGGGGGGATGGACGCTTCGATCGTGGCGATTTCCAGTTCCTGCTGCGCGACCTGCAGGTCGGTGGCCATGCCGGCCTGGCGCTGCGCCTGCACGACGCCGAGCATGGCGCGGGCGATGTCGAGCGACTCGCGCGCCGCCGCGAGCCGCGCTTCGAGCGCCGAGAGGGTGAACCAGGTGCCGGCGGTGAGGGCGGTCACACCCAGCTCGACGGTGCGTTGGTCGAATTCGCTCCCCTGCAGGCGCGCCGCGGCCGCTTCGGCCTGGGCGCGGTTGTAGCCGAAGAGGTCGAGCTCGTAGCTCGCGCTGAGCAGGGCCTGGTGGCGGTTGCTGATGGAAGACGAGTTGCCGTTGCTGCCGCTGCTCTTCTGGCGCGAGGACGCGGCGCTCGCATCCAGCGAAGGGTAGAGCCCGGCGGCGGCCACTTGCAGCAAGGCGCGCGCCTCGGCCACGCGCTCGACGGCGGCGCGCAAATCGTGGTTCTGGGCAAGCGCCGTCTCTTCGAGCGCATCCAGCGTCGGGTCGCCGAAATCGCGCCACCACCGCGGCGCGGGCCAGCGGTCTTCGGCGGTGCCGGACTGCCAGCTGGAAGGAGTCTCGACGGGGGGGCGTTCGTAGGCGGGGCCGACGGCACAGCCGCTGAGTAGGGTCGCCAGGGCCAGGAAGAAAGGGCGCAGGCGCATGCGGCTCACTCCGTGCTCAGGGCCACGACCGGATCGAGCGAGGCGGCGCGCTTGGCCGGCAGGTAGCCGAAGACGAGACCGGTGGCGAGCGCGCTGGTGAAGGCGAGCAGGATGGGCGGCACGGTGATCAGCACCGCGGTACCGAGCCAGGCGGCCACGGCGGTGACGATGAGCCCGCCGGCCACGCCGATGAGCCCGCCCACCGTACAGACCACCAGCGCTTCGGTGACGAATTGCAGCAGGATGTGGAAGGCCCGCGCCCCCACGGCCATGCGCACGCCGATCTCCCGCGTGCGCTCGGTGACGCTCACCAGCATGATGTTCATCACGCCGATTCCGCCCACCACGAGCGAGATGAGCGCCACCGCCCCCAGCAGGAGGGTGAGCGTCTGCTGCGTCTCGGCCTGCTGCTCGAGCAGGGCCGTCATGTTGCGCACCTGGAAGTCCAGCGTGCGGTGGCGTTTCAGGAGCAGCTGTTCGATCGCTGCCTGCGTGGCCGCCATCAGGGCCGTGTCGCGCACCTCCACCGTGATGAAGCGCAGCCAGGTCTGGCCGGTGATGCGCGCCTGTCCCGTAGTGAGCGGCACGAAAACCATGTCGTCGCGGTCGTTGCCCATCATGTCGGCGCCCTTGGGCGTGAGCACGCCGATGATGCGCAGCGGCGTGTTGTTGATGAGCACGTAGCGTCCGATGGGGTTGGCGGTGCCGAAGAGCGCCTGGGCGGTGGTCTGACCGAGCACGGCCACCGGCGCATAGCCTTGCACGTGCGTCTGCGTGAAGAACGTCCCTACGGCGACCGGCCAGGCGTTCGCGAGCGTGTATTCGGGGCTGGTCGCGGTCAAGGAGGTGGTGTAGGTGATGTTGCCGGCACGCACCGTCACGGCGCTCGTCGATTGGGGCACGACGTGCTCGACGTTGGGCAGTCGGGCGATCGCCTCGGCGTCGGCCACCACCAGGGTGGTGATGGTGCTGCCGACGTAGCGCACGCCCGGTGCGCCGGGACGCACCACGAGCAGGTTCGTTCCCATGGCCTGGATCTGGTCGAGCACTTTCTGCCGGGCGCCGTTGCCGAAGGCGAGCATCGCCACGACCGAACCTACGCCGATCATCACGCCCAGCAAGGTGAGCAGGGTGCGAAGGGGGTTTGCCTGCAGCGCCCGCAGCGCCGTGCGCACCGAAGCGGCCACGTCGAGCATCAGCACGGCGTGGCCCTCTCGCGGCGGCTCCGCGAGCGGAAGCGTCGGGACGCGCCCTTCGACGGCTTCGGGCGCAGGGCCGCTGTCCTCCACGATGCGCCCATCCTGGATGCGGATGATGCGCTGGGCCTCGCGGGCCACGTTGGGGTCGTGCGTGATGACGACCACGGTGTGCCCCTCACGGTGCAGTTCATGCAGGAGCGCCATCACTTCCTTGCCGCTGGCGGTATCGAGCGCCCCGGTCGGTTCGTCGGCGAGGATCACCCGCCCGCCGTTCATGAGCGCCCGCGCAATCGAGACGCGCTGCTGCTGCCCGCCCGACAGGCGCGAGGGGGGGTAGTCGAGCCGCTCGCCCAGGCCGAGCCGGGTGAGCAGCGCCTTCGCGCGCTCCCGGCGTGCGGCAGCGGGCAGCCCAGCATAGATCGCCGGGACTTCGACGTTTTCCAGGGCGGTGGCGTTGCTGAGCAGGTTGTAGCGCTGGAAGATGAAGCCGAAGGTGGAGCGGCGCAGCTGGGCGAGCGCGTCAGCGTCGAGTTCGGCCACGTCACGGCCCGCGAGGAGGTAGCGCCCGGCACTGGGACGGTCCATGCAGCCGATTATGTTCATGAGCGTCGTCTTGCCCGAGCCGGAGGCGCCCATGATGGCCACGAACTCGCCGGCCCAGATGGAGAGGGAGATGCCGTGCAGCACTTCGACGGTGATCTCGCCCTGCGTGAAGCGCTTGACGATGTCGTGCAGTTCGATGAGGGGGGCGACGGTAGGGGTTTCAGCGTCCGGCATTGCCGCCTCCGCTGCGGGGGCCGGCCCCACGAGGGGCGAGCGAGGGCGTGCCGATGACGACGTCTTCGCCCTCGCTCAGGCCGTCCAGGATCTGGGCGCTGACCTCGTCCTTGATGCCGATTTTCACGGTACGCGGCTGCATCCTGCCCTGGGCCATCACGAACACGCAGTCGGTGCCGGCCGGCGCGCGCGGCGGGCAGCCAGGCAAGCGGATGCCGCTGCTGCGCTGAACCGAAGAGAGCGCGGCCAGCGGCACGGTGAGCGCGTCGTCGGCCTGGGCCACGATGAAGAAGACCTGGGCCGACATCTGCGGCAGCAGGGCGCGATCGGGATTGGGAACTTCGAGCACGGCGTCGTAGAAGATGGCGCCGTTGATGAGCTCGGGCGTCATCTCCAGGCTCTGCAGGGTGGCGTCGATGCGTCGGTCCTGGCGCCCCAGGGTGGTGAAATAGGCCGGCATGCCGAGCGAGAGGCGCGGCACGTCGGCTTCCGAGACCTGGGCGCGCACGATCATGCGCTCGAGCTTGCCGATGCGCAGCAGCACCGGGGCGTTCTGCCGGTTGTTGAGCACCTGGCCAACGTGGGCGATGTCCAGTTTGCTCCAGTTGTTGCCATAGGCGGCGCTGGTGGGCGTCATGACGATGCCGGAGATCGGGGCGGTGATGCGGGTGTAGTCGAGGTTGGCCTCGTCGACCTTGAGCGTCGCCTTGGCCTTGTCGATCTGCGCCTTCAGGGAGGCGATGGTGGCTTCGGCCACTTTGAGGTCGGAGCGGCTCTGCTCGAGCGCCTGCTCGGTGGCGCCGCCCTGCGGGGCAAGCTGGACGTTGCGCTGCCAGGTCCACTTGGCCAGCGTCAGTTTTGCCTCCCAGCTGGCGAGCTGGGCCGTGAGATCGGCGATGGTGGCCCGGTCGACGGCGACCTGGGCGGCGTACTGCGTCGGGTCGATCTGGGCGATGAGCTGGCCTTCCTTGACTTCGTCCCCTAGACCGACCTTGAGTTCGATGAGCTGCCCCGAGACCTGGGCGCCGACATCGACGTATTCCGACGGGGCGAGCACGCCCAAGGCCGAGACCGTTTCGCGGATGCTGCCGCGGGCGGCCTTGGCGGTGGGGTAGTCTTCGGTTGCGCCTTGGCGATGCCGCCAGGCGAAGTAGCCGCCGACGGCGAGCAGCAGGATCAATGCCGCAAGAAGGAAGCGGCGCCAGCCTGCGGCGATCATGGGTGCCGCCTCGTCGGGCGAAGAGGTGCCGGCGCAAGCGCGGTGCACGGCATCGTCGGACTCCTGCTCGAGGACATCCCGCCATTATCACCGGGGATCGTCGGTACCGTATCTCGCCCGGCGGGCGATTCGTATCGTAAGGTTTCGCGCGCTCAATACCACAGCCCGCTGCCGGGGCGGTAGCGCGGCGCGGATGAAGAGGGAGGAGGAAAGGACGGAGGGGCGCCGGCGTCGTGCTCCGGAGGCGGTATGCGGCGCGCGAGTTCGAGCAGCCGGCGCACGCGCTCTTCCGTGGCCGGATGGGTGCGCAGCCACGAGGGTTCGGGCGAGCCCCAGCCGGGGAAGAGCCAGGCGCGCCAGCCGCGCTGCACGCGCTCGATGGCCATGAGCGCCGAGGCAAGCCCTTCGGGGTCGTCGGTGAGGGCGACCGCCGCCAGATCGGCATCGAACTCGCGCACGCGCGACAGGCCCAGCTGCACGAGCATGGCGATGTGCGGCGCGAAGATGAGCAACCCCACCGCCAGCCAATTGACCACCGCCGCGCCGACGAGCAGTAGCGGCAGGTTGACCAGCAGCAGGAGCTGGCCGGTGAGCGAGAGCACACTCGTCATGCGCGTGAGGGAATCGGCCAGGCTCATGACGCGAATGTCGCCATGGGCGATGTGCGCCACCTCGTGCGCGAGCACGCCCGTGATCTGCCGCAGATCGAGCCGCGCGAGCAGTCCCGAGGTGAGGGCGATGGCGGCATCATTGTGGCTGCCCACGCTGAAGGCGTTGACGATGGGTGTGTCGACGAAGTAGAGCCGCGGCACGCGCGGCAGGCCAGCGCGCGCGGCGAGCCGCTCGACGAGGGCGTGGAGCTCGGGCGCTGCGCTGCGGGCGATGGGTTGGGCGCGGTAGAGGCGCAGCACCAGCTCGGGGCCGGCGAGCGGCTGCAGCACGAGCGACACGGCGCAGAAGACGAGCATGTAGAGGATGCCGTCATTGCCCCACAGCAGCCAGCCGACGGTGGCGAGCAGCGTGGCGAGCACGACCACCAGCACCGCCGTCTGCAGGCGGTTCATCCAGGCATGGCGTTGCCAGAGGTGAGGATCGATGCGTTGCGTCATGCGGCTCCCGGGTTCATTTGTTGCGCAGTGCCACCAAGGGTACCACCCCTTCCTTCTCGAAGCGTTTGCGGTCGGGCTCGGCCTCGGGCAGCGGCGTGCAGGGGCGCAGGGTGGCGCGGCTGCGGCGCGTGAGTTCCTGGTAAGTCTGCGTGCCGCTGATTTTCCAGTTTAGCACCTCTTCGCTCAGCTCGCGTACCACCTTGGCCGGAGCGCCCACGGCGAGGCTGCGCGGCGGGATCGTCATGCCGGCTTTGACGAAGGCGGCCGCGGCGACGATGGCCGACTCCCCCACCTCTGCCTCGTCCATGATCACCGCATTCATGCCCACGAGCGCGTTGCGCCGGATGCGGCAGCCGTGCAGGATCGCCCCGTGGCCGATGTGGCCGTCTTCCTCGACCACCGTATCGATGCCGGGAAAACCGTGCATGACGCAGCAGTCCTGGATGTTGGCACCGGCGTGCACGATGAGTCGGCCGAAGTCGCCGCGCAGGCTCGCGAGCGGCGCCACATAGACGCCGGGGCCGATGTGCACGTCGCCGATCAGCACGGCGTCGGGGTGGACATAGGCGTCGGGATGGACGACGGGCTTGAGGCCGTCGATTTCATAGCAGGGCATGGCTTTTCTCCGTGCAGCGCCGGATATTCTTCGACCCGGCGCCGCGGCATGAAAAAATCAGGACACGTGCCAGCGACGCTGGATCACGCGGAAGCGGTTGGCGACGAAGGCGGAGTCGGCGTAGCTCGCATTGGCTGCCGGGTTCATGCCGGTGCCGTGGTAGTCGGAGAAGGCAGCCGACTGGTTGACGTAGACTCCGTCGGTGAGATTCAGCGACAGGGCCACGCCGGCGCGCCAGCTCACTTCGACCATCGTCTGTTGGTATTCGGGCTTGGTCGAATACACACCCAGGGTGAGGGCGCCGTGCTCGCGCACGATGCGTTCGGCGAGCGAGGCTGCCTGGGTCGCGTCGGGCACTGCCACCACGAAGGCGATGGGGCCGAAGCGCTCTTCCATGTAGGCCGCTTCATCCTTGGCTTCACAGGCGACGAGCACCGGCGTGCGCACCTGCGCCCGCGGGAATTCCGGGTGCTTGATGCGCCGCGGGGTCAGCAGGACGCGGCCGAAGGCGCCGGAGGCGGCCTCTTCGATGCGTCGCAGGGTCTCCTCCGACTGGATGGCGCCGAGCACGGCCGTGGCCACCTTGACGTCGGTGAGCAGTGCCTCGATCGCCCGGGCGAGATCGCGGCCGACGTCCTCATGGGATTTGTGCCCTTCGTTGGTGTCGATGCCGCCTGCCGGCACCAGGATCGCCTGCGTCGTGGTGCACATCTGCCCCGAGTAGAGCGACAGGGTGAAGGCGAGGTTGCGCAGCATGCCTTGGTAGTCGTCGGTCGATTCGATCACCACCGTGTTGACGCCGGCCAGTTCCGCATACACCTGGGCCTGGCGGCAATGCTCGAGCAGCCAGTTGCCGAAGGCGCAGCCGCCGGTGAAATCGATGGATTTCACCTCCGGGTGGGTGACGAGCCGTTGCGTGTGCTCCCGCTGGGCGAAGACGGCCAGCTGCACCACGTTCGGGTCGAGTCCCTGTTCGGTGAGCAGCTCGCGCAGCACGCGTACGGTGAGCGCGGCGGGCAGGATCGCATTGCTGTGCGGTTTGACGATGACGGGGTTGCCGGTGGCGAGCGCCGCGAACAGGCCCGGATAGGTGTTCCAGGTGGGGAAAGTGCCACAGCCTATCACCACCGCCGGGCCGCGTCCGACGATCTCATAGCGTTTTTCCATGCGGATCGGCGGATTCTTGCCTTGGGGCTTTTCCCACAGGGCGGTTTCGGGGATACGGCGCATTTCGTCCCAAGCGTAAGTCACTGCTTCCAGCCCGCGATCCTGCGCATGCGGGCCGCCCGCCTGGAAAGCCATCATCCAGCCCTGGCCGGTGGTGTACATCACGGCGTGCGCCAGTTCGAAGCTGCGCCGGTTCAAACGCACGAGGGCTTCGAGCAGCAAGCCCACCCGTCCTTTGGGGCCAAGTTTTTGCCAGTCGTCCTGCGCCTTGCGTGCAGCGGCCACCAGCGACTCGGGCTCGCTCACCGGATAGGAGACGTTCAGCTCCACTCCATAAGGCGAGCGCTCCGGGGCGATCCACTCGCCGGTGCCCGGCTGACCTTCAAGGGAAAACCGCTGGCCGTGGAGGCCGAGCACGGCGGCTTTGCCCTCTTCGAGCGCCGTCTCCCCGTAAATTTTGGGGCTGGGCATTTCGGGGAAAGGGGTCCAGTAGCCACGGCGGGCGATCGCTTCGAGCGCATGTTCGAGCAGAGCCTGGTGTTTTTCGAAGAGCGGATGGGTCATGGAGCGTCTCCTTCAGTGATTCAGGTTATGTTAAGGTAAAACGATTCGCTATTTTTGAAAAACGTCTTGATCCCTTGACCTGGATCAAGTATATTATTGATCGAACGGTCGGTCAAAAAAATTGATGAGGGGGAGGAGACGACATGGCGCAGACCACGGCGGCCGAAGGGCCGACGATCCTGCTGGAAGTGCGCGAGGCGGTGGCCTGGCTCACGCTCAACCGGCCCGAGCGCCTCAACAGCTTTACCACGCGCATGCACGAGGAGCTGCGCGCCGCGCTCGATCGCGTCGAGGCGGGTCGCGCCGAAGGCACGATCCGGGTGCTGGTGATCACCGGTGCCGGACGGGGATTTTGCGCCGGGCAGGACCTGTCCGACCGGGCAGTGGCCCCGGGCGCGCAGGCGCCGGATCTGGGCGAGTCGATCGAAAAGAACTACAAGCCGCTCGTGCTGCGCCTGCGCCGGCTCGAGCTGCCGGTGATCGCCGCGGTCAATGGCGTGGCCGCTGGTGCCGGAGCCAACCTGGCGCTGGCCTGCGACCTCGTCTTCGCCGCGCGCTCGGCTTCTTTCATCGAATCCTTCGCCAAGCTGGGGCTCATCCCCGATACCGGCGGCACCTGGGTGCTGCCGCGTCTGGTGGGGCTGGCGCGTGCCATGGGGCTGTCGCTGCTCGGCGAGAAACTCTCCGCCGAAGAGGCCGAGCGCTGGGGGCTCATCTGGAAATGCGTGGAAGACGAGGCACTCTTGCCCACGGTGCGCGAAGTGGCCGAACGCCTCGCACAAGGCCCCACGTTCGGCTACGCCATGACGAAGAAAGCCCTGCTCGTCAGTGGCACGAACGATCTGGCCACGCAGCTCGATCTCGAGCGCGACCTGATGTCGGCCTGTGGGCGCAGCGAGGATTATCAGGAAGGGGTGCAGGCGTTCCTCGAGAAACGCCAACCGCGCTTCCGCGGACGCTGAGGGGGAGGAGACGATGCAAGAACGCGAAGGGGGCGCGGCCCTCGCGCCCGGTCAGGCCGTGCTGGTGGTCGGCGCCGGGGCGATGGGGCGCGGGATCGCCCTGGTGGCGGCGAGTGCCGGCCATCTGGTGTTTCTTTCCGACGTGAGCGAGGAGGCCCGCCGGCGCGCGCTCACGGCGATCGCCGAAGAGCTCGATGGCGGGGTGCGCAAGGGGCGGATGAGCGCCGAAGAGGCGAGCGCGATCCGCGATCGTATCCGGGCGGTGGCCGAACCGCAGAGCGTCGCCTCGCAGGTGCATCTGGTGATCGAGGCGATCGTCGAGGATCTGGAGGTGAAGCGGGTGCTCTTCGCTTCGCTCGAACCCCTGGTACCGCCTCAGGCGATCCTTGCCACCAACACGTCTTCGCTGTCGATCACCGCCATCGCCGCTCCGCTCGCGCGCCCCGAGCGGGTGGTTGGCATGCATTTCTTCAATCCGCCTACGCGCATGAAGCTGGTGGAGGTGGTGAGCGGTCTGGCCACGGCACCGGAAGTGGCGCAAGCCATTAGGGACACCGCCGTGCGCTGGGGCAAGATCGCCGTGATGGCGCGCTCCACGCCGGGGTTCATCGTCAATCGCGTGGCCCGTCCCTTCTATGCCGAGGCCTTGCGCGTGCTCGCCGAGGGAGCGGCCGACTGTGCCACGCTGGATGCGATCGTACGCGAGGCGGGGGGCTTTCCCATGGGGCCCTTCGAGCTGATGGATCTCATCGGACACGATGTCAATTTCGCCGTCACCTCATCCGTGTGGTCGGCCTATTTCTACGACAAGCGCTTCCAGCCCAGCCTCATCCAGCAGGAGCTGGTCTGGGCCGGACGGCTCGGGCGCAAGAGCGGACGGGGGTTCTACGACTACGCCGCAGGAGCGCAGCGTCCCGCCGCGGCCGAAGCCCCGCCATGCCTCGATCGGGCGCCTTCTGCCGTCGCCGCCGTGGGCGAGTTCGGCCCCTTCTCTGCGCTGCTCGAGCGGCTCGCTGCCGCCGGCGTGGTGGTGCACCGACGGCCCGCCGATGCCGGACCCGTGCGGATCGAGGCTGCAGACGTCTGGATCGTGCCCACCGACGGACGCACGGCCACGCGCCTCGCGCACGAGTACGGCCATGCCGACGTCGTCGTGCTCGACTGGGCGCGCGATTGGGCACAGACGCCGCGCGCGGCGCTGGCGCGGGCCGACGGTTGTGCGCAGGATTCCTGGGCATGCGCGCTCGGGCTGCTGCAGCGGGCGGGAATCGCCGTAACCCCGCTCGACGACGTCGCCGGGCTGATCCTCGCGCGCACCGTGGCCATGCTCGCCAACGAGGCGGCCGACGCCGTGCTCGCCGGCATCGGCACGCCGCGCGACATCGATACCGCCATGCGCTACGGCACGAACTATCCGCTTGGGCCGCTCGCCTGGGGAGAGGCAACGGGCGTGGCGCGCATCGTCGGTCTGCTCGATCGGCTCGCCGAGCTCTACGGCGAAGATCGCTACCGGGTCTCGCCGCTCTTGCGGCGGCACCTCTGGAACGGACGGCCGCTCGCCAGCGGCGACGAAGGAGAAAGGAAGTGACGGAAGCTTCATATCGGGATCTCACCGCTGGGCTCGACCCGCAGCAAGTGGCCGAGGCCGTCGGCGCCGGCATGTACGAGCACGATCACTGCGCGCAGAATCTCGGCATCCGGCTGCTGGAGATCGCGCCGGGTTACGCCAAGATGGAGATGGTCGTGCGCCGTGACATGCTCAATGGCTTCGCCATCTGCCACGGCGGCATCGTCACCACGCTGGCCGATACCGCCTTTGCGTATTCCTGCAACAGTTACAACGAGATGACGGTCGCTTCCGGCCTGGCCACCGAGTTTCTCGCGCCGGTGCGCGAAGGCGACGTGCTCACCGCCGAGGGGCGCGAAGTCGCGCTGGCCGGACGTACCGGCGTCTACGACGTCGGCATCACCAACCAGCGCGGCGAGCTGGTGGCCGTGATGCGCGGCAAGTCTTACCGCTTGAAGGGGCGGGCGGTGGTCGAACTCGACTGACGCGGCTGCCCCACACGACGAACGAAGAGGAAAAGGGAAAGGAGGAGATGACCATGCCCGTGAAGAAACCCGCACCCGGCGATCTGGAACCGATCGAAACCGCCAGCCTCGACGAGCTGCGCGCGCTCCAGCTCGAACGGCTCAAATGGAGCGTACGCCACGCCTATGAGAACGTGCCGCACTATCGCAAGCGCTTCGACGAGAGCGGGGTGCATCCCGACGACTTGAAGTCGCTGGAAGACCTGGCGAAATTCCCCTTCACGACGAAATACGACCTGCGCGACAACTATCCTTATGGCATGTTTGCCGTGCCGCGCGAGAAGATCGTCCGCATCCATGCCTCCAGCGGCACCACGGGCAAGCCCACGGTGGTGGGCTACACCAAGAAAGACATCGACACCTGGGCCGACGTCGTGGCCCGTTCGATCCGCGCCGCCGGCGGCCGCCCCGGCGACATCGTCCACGTGGCCTACGGCTACGGGCTCTTCACCGGCGGGCTGGGAGCGCACTACGGTGCCGAGCGCCTTGGCTGCACCGTCATCCCCATGTCCGGCGGCCAGACCGAGAAACAGATCCAGATGATCATGGATCTCAAGCCCGACATCATCATGGTCACGCCCTCCTACATGATGACGGTGTTCGACGAAATGGAGCGCCTGGGCATCGACCCCCGCACCTGCTCGCTCAAGGTGGGCATCTTCGGCGCCGAACCTTGGACCGATGCGATGCGCCGGGCAATGGAAGAGCGTGGCGGGCTCGACGCCGTGGACATCTATGGCCTCTCGGAAGTGATGGGGCCGGGCATCGCCTGCGAATGCATCGAGACGAAGGATGGGCCGACCATCTGGGAAGACCTTTTCTATCCCGAAATCATCGACCCGGTCACGGGCGAGGTGCAGCCCGATGGCGCCGAGGGCGAGCTCGTGTTCACGACGCTCACCAAGGAAGGCCTGCCGATGATCCGCTACCGTACGCGCGATCTCACGCGCCTGCTGCCGCCTACGGCGCGTTCCATGCGCCGCATGGCCAAGATCACCGGCCGCACCGATGACATGCTCATCATCCGCGGCGTCAACGTCTTCCCGACCCAGGTCGAGGAGCTGATCCTGCGCATTCCCAAGCTCGCACCGCACTACGTGCTCGAGGTGGAGAAAGAGGGCTATCTCGACCGGCTCACCGTCAAGGTCGAGATCAATCCCGAGGAAGGCGTCGGTCGCCATCCGGAGCAGAAGCAGGCGCTCGCCAAGGAGCTCGCCCACCTCATCAAGACCTTCATCGGCGTGTCGGCCAACGTCATCGTCGGCGAGCCTTATTCCATCGAGCGCGTGACGGTGGGCAAGGCGCGGCGCGTGATCGACCGGCGTCCGAAAGACTGAGTGCGGCACGGATCGCGGTCGCCGCAGTTATGCTACGGCCTCGATCCATGACGACGCAAGGGAGCGGCGATGGCCCGCAGACGCAGTGAATCCTTCGAACAGCAGCGCAGCGAGATCCTGGAGAAGGCGGCGATGCTTTTTGCCGAAGCGGGCTTTCACGCCGCCTCCATGGCCTCGCTCGCCCAGGCTTGCGGTGTGTCGAAGGCGCTCCTCTACCATTATTACCAGGACAAGGAGCACATCCTCTTCGACGTGGCACTGTCCTACGTCGAGCGTCTGGTAGCCATCGTCGAAGAGGAACTCGGCCGCGAACCACCTGGTTCTGCTGCCCAGGCCAGGGTGGCGCTGGAGCGCCTCATTTCCCGTTTTCTCGAAGAATACCGCCATTCGCAGTATCGGCACATCGTGCTGGTGCAGGACGTCAAGCACCTGCCCGAACCGCTGCGCGAACCGGTGCTGGAGAAGCAGCGCCAGGTGGTACGGGCCTTTGCGGGCGTGATCGCGGCGCTGGAGCCGGAGCTTGCCGCCACGGCGCTGCTCAAGCCAGTGACCATGGTGCTCTTTGGCATGATCAACTGGACCTTCACCTGGTTGAGGCCCGACGGTCCCTTGAGTTACGAAGCCATGGCCCCGGTCGTGACGACGATGTTCGTGGCCGGCGTGCACGCACTCGCCAAACGCGAAGACCTGCTGCAGCGCTTCGCCATGGCGCCCGAACGAGCACGAGGCACGGACGAGGCAGCCGTGCCGACCCTACAAGGAGAACAAGGATGAAAGATCGCGCGGTCTATCTCTGTGACGGCATCCGCACCCCCATCGGCCGCTATGGCGGCGCGCTCGCCCAGGTCCGCCCCGATGATCTCGCCGCCCACGTGATCGCCACGCTCATGGCGCGCCAGCCGCAGGTCGATTGGGAGGCGGTCGACGACGTCTACTTCGGCTGCGCCAATCAGGCCGGCGAGGACAACCGCAACGTCGCCCGCATGGCGGCGCTGCTCGCGGGCCTGCCGCAGACGATCCCCGGCTCGACCATCAACCGGCTGTGCGGCTCGGGCATGGATGCGATCGGCACCGCCGCCCGGGCGATCGCCTGCGGCGAGGCCGATTTGATGATCGCTGGCGGGGTCGAGAGCATGACGCGCGCGCCCTTCGTTTTGGGCAAGGCCGAGAGCGCCTTCTCACGCAGCGCCAAGATCGAAGATACCACCATCGGCTGGCGCTTCGTCAACCCGAAGATGCAGGCGCGCTATGGCATCGACTCCATGCCCGAAACCGCCGAGAACGTGGCCGAGCAGTTTGGCATCGCGCGCGCCGACCAGGACGCCTTTGCCCTGCGCAGCCAGCGGCGCTACGCCGAGGCGGCCGCGCGCGGATTCTTCGACGGCGAGATCGTGCCGGTGGAAGTACCGGCAGGCAGGAAAGGCGAGAAAGTGCCAGTGGCGCGCGACGAGCATCCCCGGCCCGAGACCACGCTGGAGGCGCTCGCCAAGCTCAAGGGCGTGGTCAAGCCCGAGGGCACCGTCACCGCTGGCAATGCCTCGGGCGTGAACGACGGCGCGGTCGCCGTGCTCGTTGCCGGCGAAGCGGCGGTGGCACGCTACGGCCTGCGGCCGATGGCGCGCATTCTTTCCATGGCTACCGTGGGGGTGGAGCCGCGCATCATGGGCATCGGTCCGGCGCCGGCCACGCGCAAGGTGCTCGAACGCGCGGCGCTGAGCCTCGCGCGCCTCGACGCCATCGAACTCAACGAGGCTTTCGCCGCCCAGGCGTTGGCGGTACTGCGCCAGCTGGGGCTGCCCGACGACGCGGAACACGTCAATCCCAATGGCGGCGCCATCGCGTTGGGCCATCCACTGGGGGCTTCCGGTGCCCGCCTCGTGCTCACCCTCGCGCGAGAGCTCGAGCGCCGCGATGGCCGCTACGGCCTGGCGACGATGTGCATCGGCGTGGGGCAAGGCATCGCCATGGTGATCGAACGCATGCGATAAAATTTATACATTGTCAAATCGATTAGATTTGTGATAATTTCTTCTTCGCCTCATCCCGCCACGGCGGGAGAAGCATACGAAATCCTAAAAAAGGGGGAGACGCAGATGAAGAAGAAAAGTCTAGTCATGGGCCTCGTCCTGGCGCTCGGTTGCTCCCTGGCGCAGGCGCAGGTGAAAGTGGGCGTGACGGTGTCGGCCACCGGGCCGGCCGCTTCGCTCGGCGTGCCGGAGAAGAATACGGTGGACCTTCTGCCGCGCGAGATCGCCGGGCAGAAAATCGAGTACCTCGTGCTCGACGACGCATCCGACACCACCACTGCCGTCAGTAATACCCGCAAGTTCATCACCGAACATCAGGTCGATATGGTGATGGGTTCGACGGTCTCGCCCAACGCCCTGGCGATGATCGACGTGGTGGCCGAAGCCAGGGTACCGATGATCGCCTTTGCCGCCAGCGAGAAGATCGTCTCCCCGGTCGATGACAAGCGCCGCTGGGTGTTCAAGACGGCGCAGAACGACCGCATGATGGCCGAGGCCATCGTTGAGCACATGGCGGCCAACGGTGTGAAGACCGTCGGTTTCATCGGTTTTTCCGATGCCTACGGCGAAGGCTGGTTCGAGAACTTCAAGGCCGCGCTCGACGCGGCGGGCCTCTCGCTCGTGGTCAACGAGCGCTACAACCGCACCGACACCTCGGTGACGGGTCAGGTGCTCAAGATCGTCGGCGCCAAGCCGGACGCGGTGCTCATCGCCGGCTCCGGCACGCCGGCGGCGCTGCCGCAGAAGACGCTCAAGGAGCGCGGCTACGCCGGAAAAATCTACCAGACCCATGGGGTGGCCAACAACGATTTCCTGCGCGTGTGCGGGCGCGATTGTGAAGGAACTTTTCTTCCTGCCGGGCCGGTGCTGGTGGCGGCACAGCTGCCAGACGATCATCCGGCCAAGCCGTCGGCGATGGAATACGTTCGCGCCTATGAAGAAAAATTCGGCAAAGGCTCGGTGTCCACCTTCGGAGCGCACGTGTGGGATGCGGGCAAACTGCTCGCGGCGGCGCTGCCCGAGGCGCTCACCAAGGCCAAGCCCGGTACGCCCGAATTCCGCGTCGCGCTGCGCGACGCTCTGGAGCACTTGAAGGAAGTGCATGCGGCCATGGGGGTATTCACCATGAGCCCGACCGATCATCTCGGGCTCGACCGACGGGCGCGGGTCATCGTGCGGATCGAGCAGGGAGCGTGGAAGTACGTCCGCTGAAGGGTTCATTGCAGTGAAACGGAGGAGGGGGAAACATGAAGACGAAAAAACGCATCATCCTAGGTTTGGCGCTGGCCCTTGGCGGGACGCTGGCGCAGGCGCAGGTGAAGGTGGGAGTGACGGTCTCGGCCACGGGGCCGGCCGCCTCGCTTGGCATCCCGGAGAAGAACACCGTGGAGATGCTGCCGAAAGAAATGGCGGGACAGAAGATCGAGTACATCGTGCTCGACGACGCGTCCGACACCACCACCGCCGTCAATAACACCCGTAAGTTCATCACCGAAGACAAAGTCGATCTGGTGATGGGCTCGTCCATCACCCCGAATGCGCTGGCGATGATCGACGTGGTGGCCGAGGCCAAGGTGCCGATGATCTCGTTTGCTGCCGGGGACAAGGTCATCTCTCCGGTCGACGAGAAACGGCATTGGGTTTTCAAGACACCGCAGAGTGACAAGATGATGACCGAGGCCATCGTCGAGCACATGGTGGCCAGTGGCGTGAAGACCGTCGGTTTCATCGGTTATTCCGACGCCTATGGCGAGAGCTGGTACCAGAGCCTGAGCGAGGCGATCGCTGCGAAAGGGCTGCAGCTGGTGGTCAACGAGCGCTACAACCGTACCGACACCTCGGTGACGGGGCAGGTGCTCAAGATCGTCGGCGCCAAGCCGGACGCGGTGCTCATCGCCGGTTCTGGCACGCCGGCGGCCCTGCCGCAAAAAACGCTCAAAGAGCGTGGTTATCCCGGAAAAATATACCAGACGCATGGTGTAGTGAACCCCGACTTCCTGCGCGTGTGCGGGCGCGACTGTGAAGGGACTTTCCTGCCGTCCAGCCCCGTGGTCGTGGCCCCCCAGCTGCCCGACAATCACCCGGCCAAAGCCGCTGGCGTGGAGTACTTCCAGCTCTACGAGTCCAAGTACGGCAAGGGTTCGGTGACGCAGTTCGGCTCCTACGTCTGGGACGCCGGCAAGCTGCTCGCGGCGGCGCTGCCCGAGGCACTCGCCAAGGCCAAACCCGGCACGCCCGAATTCCGCGCCGCGCTGCGCGACGCGATCGAGCACCTCAAAGAGGTCCCGGCCGCCAACGGGGTCTACACCATGAGCCCGACCGATCACCTTGGGCTCGATCACCGCGCCCGCGTGATGTTGCGCATCGAAAGCGGGCAATGGAAGTACATCCCCTGAGGAACCGGTCGGGCTGAATCGCCGCCCGATCCGAGGATAGAACACCCATCGACCCGCCGCCCTCGAGGCGGCGGGCAGCGAGGATCGTGTCCATGGATTCATCGATCGCGTTGATCTTGACGCAGGACGGCATCGTCAATGGCGCGGTGTATGTGCTGCTCGCGCTCGCCCTGGTGCTGGTCTTTACCGTCACGCGCATCATTTTCATTCCGCAAGGGGAGTTCGTCGCGTTTGCGGCGCTCACGCTGGCCATGCTCGAGAACGGGCGCTTTCCCGGAACCGTGTGGCTGGTGCTCGCCGCAGGGCTGGCCGTGTGCGTCATGGAGGCGGGCGCGCTCGTGGCGCGCCACGACTGGCGCTACCGCCTGCAGGTGCTCGGCTGGAACCTTGCCTATCCCTTGGTCCTGTGGGCGCTTGCGGCGACCATCGACTGGCGCGAGGCCGGCCAATGGGGGCGCATCGCCTTCACGCTTGCCTTGATCGTGCCGCTCGGACCCATGATGTTTCGCGTCTTCTTCCAACCGATCGCTTCCGCACCGGTGCTGGTGCTGCTCATCGTGGCGGTGGCGGTGCACGTGGCCCTCGTCGGCCTGGGGTTGTGGATGTTCGGCGCCGAGGGCTACCGTACCCTGCCGTTGTGGGACGAGAATTTCCTCGTCGGACCCTTGCGCATCCCCGGTCAGGCGATCTGGGTGGTGGGGGCTTCGCTTGCCCTCATCGTGCTGCTGGCACAGTTCTTCAGCCGCACGATCTACGGCAAGGCGCTGCGCGCCACTGCCGTCAACCGCAACGGGGCGCGTCTCATGGGCATCTCGCCCAACCTCGCCGGCCGGCTCACGCTCATGCTTTCCGCGGCGATCGGCGCGGTCTCCGGCATCCTCGTCAGTCCCATCACTACCATCTACTACGATACGGGTTTCCTCATCGGGCTCAAGGGGTTCGTTGCCGCCATCATCGGCGGGCTCGCGGCCTATCCGGCCGCCGCGGCCGGAGCGCTCCTGGTGGGGCTGCTCGAATCGTTCAGCTCCTTCTGGGCGAGCGCCTACAAGGAGGTGATCGTCTTCACGCTCATCATTCCCGTGCTCTTCTGGCGCTCGCTGCGCACCCACCACGTCGAGGAGGAGGAAGAATGACGAAAGCGCTTTCCCCCGCCGAACCGCTCGCCGGCCGGCGAGGCATTCCCTCTCGCGGGGTGCTCGCGGCCTTCGTCGCCGTGGTCATCCTCGCGCCGCTCGTGCTTCGTCCTTTCCAGGTGAGCCTGCTCGACTACATCGCCCTCTACGCCCTCGTGGCCTTGGGCCTGGTGCTGCTCACCGGCATCGGCGGGCTCACCAGCTTCGGCCAGGCCGCCTTCGTCGGCTTGGGAGCCTACGCTACCGCCGTGGTCACCACGTCGCAGAATCTGCCGGCATGGCTTGCCTGGGCGCAGGGCTCCCCCTGGGGCGGGCTCATCGTCGGACTCGTGCTCACCCTGGTGGCGGCGCTGGTGATCGGTTCCATCACTCTGCGCCTGTCCGGGCACTACTTGCCGCTGGGCACCATCGCCTGGGGCATCAGCCTCTTCTTCCTCTTCGGCAACCTCGAATGGCTCGGCGGGCACACCGGCATGGGCGGCCTGCCGCCGATCTCATTGTTCGGCTTCGAATTGCTTGATCCGGCGCACTTCTATTACCTCGCCTGGGCCGTGCTGCTCGCGGCGATCTGGATGATCAGCAACCTGCTCGACTCGCGCGAAGGGCGGGCGATCCGCGCCTTGCGCGGCGGCCTGGTGATGGCCGAGGCGATGGGGGTAGACACCTCGCGCCAGAAGATGGTGATCTTCGTCGTGGCCGCGGTGCTCGCCTGCGTGGCCGGCTGGATGTATGCGCACCTGCAGCGCTTCGTCAACCCTTCTCCTTTTGGCATCAACATCGGCATCGAGTACCTCTTCATGGCGGTGATCGGCGGCTCGGGCTACGTCTGGGGCGCGATCGTGGGGGCGCTCGTCATCACGCTCGCCAAGCAATGGCTGCAGGACTGGCTGCCGCAGCTGCTGGGGCAGAGCGGCAACTTCGAGGTAATCGTCTTCGGCCTGCTGATGGTGCTGGTGCTGCACCGCGCCCGCCAGGGGCTATGGCCCATCGTGCTGCGCTGGGCGCCGGTGGTGCCCTCACCGCGCTCGCTCGATTCGACCCTCGAGCCGCTGCCGCAGCGCCCCAAGCCGCAGCGCGGCACGGTGATCCTGGAAGCGCGCGAGATTACCAAGCGTTTCGGTGGGCTGGTGGCGAACGACAAGATGAGCCTCACCGTCAAGGCCGGCGAAATCCTCGCCCTCATCGGCCCCAACGGGGCGGGCAAGAGCACCCTGTTCAACCAGCTCTCCGGGGTCGATACGCCCACCGAAGGCAAGATCTTCTTCCTCGGCGAGGACGTCACCGGCAAGACCTCGCGCGAGATCGCGCGCATGGGTATGAGCCGGACCTTCCAGCACGTTCGCCTGCTGTCCAATCGCTCGGTGCTCGAGAACGTCGCGCTCGGGGCGCATCTGCGCGGACATGCCGGCGTGTTCGCCGCCATGCTGCATCTGGAGCGCAAGGAGGAAGCACGCCTGCTTGCCGAAGCAGCCCGCCAGATCGAGCGGGTGGGGCTGTGGGAGCATCGCTTCACCGAGGCCGGCGCGCTCGCGCTCGGCCAGCAGCGCATCGTCGAGATCGCCCGCGCGCTGTGTGCCGACCCCTGCCTGCTGTTGCTCGACGAGCCCGCCGCCGGCCTGCGCCACAAGGAGAAGCAGGCGCTCGCCGAGCTGCTCGACCGGCTGCGCGCCGAAGGCATGGGCATCCTGCTCGTGGAACACGACATGGACTTCGTCATGGGGCTGGCCGATCGGGTCGTCGTCATGGAATTCGGGCAGAAAATCGCCGAAGGGCTGCCGGAAGAAGTGCAGCAGGATCCGGCCGTACTCGAAGCCTATCTGGGAGGGGTGCAATGAACGCCGACACGAGGCCGCTGCTCGAGGTGCGTGGGCTGTGCGTTTCCTACGGCAAGGTCGAGGCGCTGCACCAGGCCGGTATCGAGGTGGGCGCCGGGCAGATCGTCACC